>JACQFM010000060.1 GCA_016200035.1 Nitrososphaerota archaeon | reverse complement strand
GATCAGGGCTTGTACTGGATGGGTAAAGGCAAAATAAAAGCAGTAATTGATTCAGTATATCCATTTGAACAGGCTGCAGAAGCACACACAAAGATGCTGACTGGCAAAGGTCTATTCGGTAAAATCTTAATGAAACCGTAAGTCTAGTCTACTTCATGGCTAGACTTTTGCGCAGCCTTATTTTTGTTCCAGGGAACAATCCTAGATTCTTAGAAAAGTCAAAGACTCTGCCTGGAGATATAGTATGTTTTGATTTGGAAGATTCTGTGCCACTAAATGAAAAGGATTCTGCAAGAAATCTTATCAAAGAAGCCTTGGCAAAACGCTCTGAATACAAAGCTGAAGTATATGTACGAACAAACTCACCAATCTCTGGACTAATTTCTGATGATTTACGCAATATAGTTCAGAAAGGAATTGATGGTATAGTTATTCCAAAAGTCAATAACGTAAAAGAATTAAAAAAAATAGAAAAACTTCTTGTGATGTTGGAGAAAAAACGTAAACTAAAACCAATTGAACTAATACCATCAATAGAATCTGCTGAAGGAGTAGTAAATGCGTACAATATAGCATCTTCAAGCAAGAGAATATCTGCTCTGGTTTTTGGTGTGTTTGATTTGTTAAATGATATGGGTATAGAATATACAAAACAAGCAGATGGTGCAAAATATGCAAGAGGCAAAATTCCAGTAGATGCAAAAGCAGCTGGAAAATATGCAATAGATGCTATCTGGCAAGATCTAAATGATGAAGCGGGACTAGAACAGGATTGTATTATAGGAAGAAATCTTGGATACGTAGGAAAGAGCATAATTCATCCTAACCAGATTCAGACAACACATAGAATCTTTTACCCAACTCAAACTGAGATAGAATGGGCCAAAAAAGTCTATCAATCATATATAGAATCTGCAGAGAAAAAAAAAGGTGCTAGTATGGTAGAGGGAAAGATGATAGACGAGGTTCACTTCAAACGTGCAAAAACTCTATTAGATTCAGTAAAGCAATTATAGAAGAATTCAGGCCTAATTCAGGCACAAAACAGCAATAATCTAAAATAAGTAATTTATACGCAATACGTTCATTTTATCAAATGTTTACAGGAATAGTTGAAGGACTAGGTGTTGTTAAGAAACTTAATAAACATACAAAAAGTCGTAGTGCAGCAAGAATGAAAGTTGATCTGGGCAATCTTGCAAAAGGTCTTAAAGCTGGTCATAGTGTTGCAGTAAATGGTGTGTGTCTTACAGTTACAAAAATTTCGAATAATGAAGCAGAATTTGAGATGATTGGTGAAACCATAAGGAAAACCGATCTTGGAAAACTACAATCAGGAGACAGAGTAAATATTGAGCGAAGCTTGAAGGTTGGTCAAAGAATGGATGGGCATTATGTTCTTGGGCATGTTGATGCAACGGCTAAAATTATTGAGATAGAGAAAATGCAAAAAGAGATTAAAATATGGATAGAACTTCCAAAGGAACTAACTCGATATGTGGTTAAGAAGGGTTCAATTGCTATAGATGGTATAAGTTTGACAGTTGTTGACTTGACAAAAAACAAACTTTCTGTCTGCATAATACCACATACAATGAAAATTACAAATCTTGGAACAAAAAAAATAGGTGATAAAGTTAATATTGAAACCGACATTCTTGGAAAATACGTATTGGCAGAGAATTAGGAAATTACTACTTTAATAGTAGATACTAATTTTGTAGTAACCTTTATAATTGAAACAAGAGGGTTTTTCATTATGTCCTTAAACGAGGCAATTTCTTCTCTGAAAAGAGGTGAATTTGTGTTGCTTCACGATGAAGGAAAAAGAGAAAATGAGGTGGACATGGTAGTTGCCGCAGAATTTGTTACACCTGCACATATAGCTAGAATGCGCCAACAGGCAGGAGGGCTAGTATGTCTTGCAATAGACAGCATATTTGCTGAAAGCATAGGATTACACTACATGCATGATATTCTTTCACGCTCGCAAGAACTTGATCTCGAATCAAAAAAGATGATAATGGGAAAGGCACCATATGGAGACCAGCCTTCATTCTCAATTTCAATTAATCATACACAAACATACACTGGTATAACAGATAGAGATAGAGCACTAACAATAAAAGAAATGGCTAATCTTTTCAAAAAATTTAATGGAACTAGAAAACAAGAATTTGTGTTGTCCTTTAAAACACCTGGACACGTACCTGTTTTAATAGCAAAAAATGGCCTTTTATCAAAAAGACTTGGTCACACGGAAATGTCTGTCTACCTCATGGAGCTGGCACAATTATCGCCTGCAGCAGCAATTTGTGAAATGCTAGATTCGGAATCATTTACTGCATTATCAGTTGATAAGGCCATAAATTACGCTAAAGAAAATGCTATTCCATTTATAGAAGGTAAAGATCTCTTAGAATTTTCTAAGGTGCACTAATATTGAATGTAGCCATAGTGGTTGCGGAGTTCAACCAAGACATAACTTTGAAAATGCTTAATGTAGCTCTTGAAAAAGCAAAAAATCTTAAACTAAATATCAAATACACATGCAAAGTACCTGGCGTTTTTGATATGCCGCTTGTGATAGATACTTTGCTACAAAAAAAAGAAATCGACGCGGTAATCACACTTGGGGCTATAGTTAAAGGTCAAACTAAACATGACGAGCTTATTGCTAACGTGGTTGCACAGGCACTTACAGATCTTTCTATAAAACATCAAAAACCGGTAAGCCTAGGAATAACAGGACCAGGAATGTCCGACAGACAGGCACATGCAAGGATAAGACCTGTTGCAGAGAGGGCAGTAGAGGCTGTAGAAAAGATAACAACACAACTAGAAAAGATTAGATGAAATGATCCAGTTAACTATAATAAAAATAACAGGCTATGGACCTTGGACACTCACACTAGGAAGTGACAGAGAGCATCATTTACAGATCTTACAGTCATCCTTATACAAAGAGATACAGAAACATTTTTCAGAAAAAAATGGTCTTGTCTTTTCCAATCGGTTTGATGAACTTTTTGCAATATCAAATGGTCTTTCACTAAAAGATCATGTGGAAATTCAAGAGAAATTGTCAAAATCATTTTCGCTTGGCCTCTCTATGACTATTGGATACGGTAAAACGCCATTTGAAGCAAACCTAAAAGCATCAGAGGCAAGAAAATCCAACACAATTCTGGATAAGGATCACAACATACTAGGTTTCATGGATGGAAAAGCAGTTCAGGATGTACAGATACTGCATATGGATGTTGATGGTACTACCTCAATTTCCTCAGCAAAATCACCATACGAGATTTCATCACTCATGTTTAGAATATTTTCAGAAATGTCAGAATTTTTCGTTGGTAAAAACTCACTTACTTTTTTTATGGGTGGGGATAACTTTATGATAATTTCTTCCGATGATGGAAAGGCAAATGCGATCAAGTTCTTGGAACTTATGGAAAAAAAATATTCCATCATCATGAACTGTGGAATAGGAAAAGCAAAGACTGCCAGAGAGGCCGCAAATCATGCCACGAAATCTCTTGATACTATCAGAAAATTGAGGGATTCAGGAGAAAGGCAACGAGTTCTTGAGTTACCATGCTGATGAAAAATGTCAGCGTGCTTTATGGTAAAGATCTAGATTTTATCACCCGTACAAATGTACGAGTCTTTGGCCAACTCTTTGGTGGAATATCAAGCAACCTAAAATCCAATCCTAAGGAGCAAACCCATGATTGCGAAGGACTTCTTCTCATACCGGGATTAATTAACGCTCATACTCACGTGGGAGATTCTATCGCCAAAGACATTGGCATCGAGTATGAGGCCGAAGATAAAATCAACCCAATAGTAGGATTTAAACAAAAGATTCTTAGTAATTCGGAATCTTCGCATCTTGAAAGTTTCATCAGAAACTCTTGTCTTTCAATGATAAAAAAGGGGATTACAACTTTTATTGATTTCAGAGAAGGGGGAGAGAAGGGAATTGTTCTTCTAAAAAATGCCATTTCTGACCTTC
>JACQFM010000059.1 GCA_016200035.1 Nitrososphaerota archaeon | reverse complement strand
TAGTACCTACGACTGTTGCTATGGAATTTGCAGCATCGTGAAATCCATTTAAAAAATCAAAAATCAGGGCTGTTAGAATAGCTCCTATGGCTAGTTCATACATAACAAAGAACCTAAGTGTATTTTAGTACAATGTCTTCTATTGAATCAGCAACATCTTGGCACCTGTCAGATGCAGTTTCCAGTGCGTCGTATATCTCCTTCATTTTGATTATTGTCACAACATCTTTTGAATCAAACAATTCACCTACTGCTTTGCGATGAATTTCATCTACCCTGTGTTCTGACTCACTGACTTTCCTGCAGTGACCTATTATTGACTTGTCAGCTTTGACGTTGTGCAACCTCGTGATCATATAGTTGATTTCTTTTGTAGCAATAGAAAGCTCTTTTGCGATCTCTAACATGTAAGGTGGTGATGATTTAATTTTAAAGTTCACAATTCGTCCTGATATTCCCTCAACATAGTCAACAATATCATCAGTCTTTGATGCTATTCTTGAGATATCCTCCCTGTCTAGGGGTGTGATGAATGTCTTGTTTAGCTCCTCAAATACGGAATGTGTAAGTCCGTCAGCATCTCTTTCTATCTTTTTTATTTTCGTATGAATCTCTTCTAATTTTTCAAAATTAGAGAACAAGTCTACAAGTAGACTGACAACTTCTTCGGCCTTGCAAGCAAGATCATTTAGAATGGCCAAGATTTCCTTTTCATTAGATTTCAGCCATGACATCCACTGCGGCATGATTTGCAGCTGATTTACGTAGTTAAATCTCTGCTCTATATATGACACGAGAACTATATAGTTAAGCAGAATTCCAGATGACAAGGCCTTTCAATAATCAATAAAAGCACAAATCCCTCTTCCTTATCGGTATGCAGATAAAAGCGCGTCATGTGATCCTCGCGCTCCTGATAATTATTCCATCCATAGTTAATCTATCAGTTCCGCTCTATAATAGGAGCGGCCCCGATCTTTACGGACTGCCCTTCTTCTACTGGTTTCAGACAGTCTGGCTTGTTGTCTGTTCTGCGTTTTACTTGATATTTTCGCAGTTAGTCGATAGGAGAGTTAGATAGAATGATTGGAATAGAGATCATTATTCCGTTTGTGAGTCTTTTTTTAATCTTCATCTTTCTTGGTTTTTATGGAAAAAATTGGCGAAAGGGTGATCTAAACAACGTACATGAATTGGCGTTGGCTGGAAGAAACCTAGGGACAACGCTTGTTTTCTTCCTAATCGGTGCTGACTTGTATACGGCATATACGTTTGTAGCTGTTCCTTCTGGTATTTTTGCCAAAGGGCCCCTCTACTTTTTTGCTGTTCCATATGTAGGCCTAACCTTTGCCGTCGCATTAGTAACAATGCCCAAACTCTGGACGATTTGCAGAGAAAAGGGATACATAACTGCATCAGATTTTGTTAAAGACAGATTCAACAGCTTAACATTATCAGTTTTAATTGCTGTTACCGGAATAGTTGCAGAGCTTCCTTACATAGCATTACAGATAGTTGGGATGCAGGCTGTACTTACTGTTATGCTTGCAGGTACTTCAAATGCACAAACCGTTGAAGAGATCGCGTTGTTAATTGCTTTTGTAATACTAGCGGCATTTACATATACAAGTGGTCTTCGTGGCGCAACCCTCACTGCGGTCTTCAAGGACATCCTGATTTGGATAACTGTGATTGCAGTAATTGTTATTGTTCCTATAAACATAGGAGATTTTGGACATGTCTTCAAAGAAGTTAAGCCAAGTTACGTGACTTTGTCTGACTCTCTTGTACCAGCTTATTTGACGTTAATTTTTGGAAGTGCCTTTACACTCTATCTCTATCCTCATGCAGTAAATGGTGTGTTAAGCGCTGAAAGTGCACGTAAGCTAAGAACAAGCACAGCTCTTCTACCACTATATGGTGTAGGCTTGGCAATCATGGCCCTAATGGGAGTACTAGTATATTCAGTACCATCTGCAATGAATTTTCTTTCAGGATTTCCCGAGAGCTCAAGAGGGATACTTGTAGTTCCTTCATTGATACTAAACACTATGCCTGGTTGGCTTGCAGGAGTTGCATTACTTGGCATATTTGTCGGAGGTCTTGTACCTGCTGCAATTATGGCAATAGCCCAAGCTAACCTACTTACAAGAAATATAATAAAAGAAATCAAACCAGATATATCGCTACATTCTGAAATAAGAATAACAAAAATTTCATCTGCTGCCTTTAAGTTTGTGGCACTTGGATTTGTGTTTGTAGTTCCAGCAACATATTCGATCTCCCTACAACTATTGGGAGGAATAATTATAGTACAGATTCTACCAGCAGTTTTCTTTGGTTTATACGTAAAATCCCTAAGAAAGCAGCCTGTCATTGTTGGTTTGATCGTAGGAATATTCTTAGGCATTTACATGATCGAGGCTGCAAACAACTTTGGACCGCCTACAAGTTCGCTATTAAGCAGTACATTTGGTCCTTTGTATATAGCAGTAATAGCATTAGCACTGAATCTTGCAATATCTTTTGTAGGAAGCGCTATTATAAACAAGATAAAAATATCAGCTCAAAAGAGCTAAAGAACCATCATGATTTACTGCTGATTCAAAAAGTATTCAATCCAAAACTATGAAAAAGTTTAAAGCTTGAAGAGTCATCATAAAAAGCGATCTGAAAATAAGATATATTTAGAGTGTCCATTTGGCATCTCATATCTTGAAAGAGGGGAATCACAAAGCAGATCTTATTCCTATAGTAGAAGACATTTTATCTACTGATCCAGGAATGAGGTTTGCTGCAATCATAGATCTAAGGGGGAACATTTCAGAAGCTATAATGAAGGAAGGAAAAACTTCACTAAAAACCCAGAAGGAAGAAGAATACTTTTGCAAACAGGTTGCAATTAGAAGGAAGATAAGAAATGAGTTTAACAAAAGTCTAGGCAAAGTCAACTATGTTCATATTGAGCGTGAGAAGGTAACTCAAATAGTACTTTATCCAAAGCGAAAGACGGTCTATGTCACCATGGAACCAGATCTTGATATCGACAGAAAGTTAGAAATTGTAGAAATTATCAAGAGAAAAACTGCACAATTGTAAAATTAATAAAAATTAGGAAAAGAAATTTAGTTTTAGGATTTAGGTTGACAGCTTAGTCAGCTGCAGGTTCTGCCGCTGGTTGTGGAGAACCTTCGCCTATCACGTCAGCAGTAGCAAATCGTCCACCGACTTGGGTGATCTTTACCTTTGCATTCTGCCCCACTTGTCCGCCTTTGACAAATATCACAAAACCTTCTACTCTTGCGATACCATCTCCTTTTCGACTAATTTCTGTTATGGACACGTCATATTCCTTACCGGTTTCTACTGGTTTTGGCCTGTCATCAAATCGTCTACCGCCGCCGAATCGTCTACCGCCGCCGTAGCCTCTACCGCCACTGTAGCCTCTATCGCCGCTGTATCCCCGGTTATCTGAGCTTTCGCCAAAACCACCGTCGTTATAGCTCATCGTTGCACCTCCTTCTGTCCTGCCTACTATTGATACCCTATAAAATCTGATCAGCTACATAATTTCACAATTTAGGCAAGCAAAGTTAGAAAATGATCATTTTTTGTGGTTTTAGACGTCTAAGCTGTAGAAACGAAAGTCTACATCTATTACCTTTTTATATATTGTAAATTACACTATCCATAGAAAATATGTTCGAAAAGTTCAAAAAAAACTTGGAAAAGTTTAGAGAACTTGCGTCAGAAGAGAAGCAGACAGCAGAAAGCGATGCAATGATGGAAGAGGTACAATATGAACCTGAAAAATCAGAATCATTTGAATCACCAAAACCTGAATCCACATCAGAAACTGTTGAACACATAAAAATACCAGAACATGTTGAACAAACCAAGATGACCCAACCAGCTGAAGATATTGGTATAAAGGCGCTTATGGATAAACGCGTAAAGCTTGAAGAAGCAATTGATTATGTCGGTTTAATGATAAAGAATCTAAAAGACAAACGGACAAGACTTGAAAAAAGCATTGAGGATGAATCTGTTGATATTAAGAATTTGAAGGAGAAACTAATCAAGGTAGGTCAATACATAGATGAAGAAAGACAAGGAATCAAGAGCTTGGCTCAGAAAAGATCAGAGGTCGAAAGAGAAGCTGATGATGTGGGGACCATAATAAACAATCTACGCGAAAAACTTGGTAGCATTGATAGTATAGTAGATGAGGAAGGAAACAGAATAAAAAATTTCAAGGAATCTCGTTCAAAGACAGAGTCTACATTAAGCTAAAAAGTAAAACCTTCTTTTAGAATAGAGCTAAGATTTTCTTTAACTTCGTCTTGATCCGACAAAGAATTCAGGTCTCTTATTAGAACTTCGGTAGCAAGACATTGGTTTTTTGTGTATTGGTAATAACATTCCAATCTATCTTGGTATGTCTTTGCTTTATGGAAGGTCACCCAAAAGTTTTCAGCCGCGTGCTGCAAATAAAGCAAGAATCTATAGATGGCCTCTCTTATCTTTTTTGACTCGTTATCCTTGGTGAGCCCGATTAGAATCTGTTCTAGTTTGATATCCAGGTTTGACTCGTAAATCATTTGATAGAGGTCGATTTCTTTTGCTATAGGTCTGCTACACATACTTGGCATAAAAATGTTAATTGAATAATTTTCAAAAATAGCTCGATCTTGTGTACTTCTTTCATTTTCTATCAAAAATTATAAATTTCGATTGGTTCTGTAGGCAATACTTAAATAATTTTGTGCCGTATAATATATCCCTGTCAAAGGAAACATCCTCCCAAGACAGGAATCATGCAGTAAAGATGCTGCACGGTCAAGGAAGAACCCTTCCGTGGAAAAGGTGAAGCAAATCCATGGGATGAAAAACTCCCAGGAGTTAGGTGACAAAGGTCATCAACATGCTTCAGGATCTCAAAGGTTCAACCTTTAGCTCCAGCGTGTATTCGTACACGCTGCTGCATGATGATAATTTTTCCACAGTTGTATGAACTACTCCTACGTTCTGTATAATCAAACTAAAATCAACAAAACTGTAGAATTTATTCAAATGGATCGTACAATAATATGATAGCCTCGTGAATATCGACTGAATGTCACTTTCTCAAAGTAAAAGATGGATGTGGTTCCTTCTACCGGCCAATTTGACGGCACAGGGGCTAATTACTGTCCTTCCGCTGTATGTAATTTTTCTTGGGGGTGATGTTGGCGAAGTCTCTATCGTAATTGCTCTTTATTATGCGACGTCAGCCATAGGTTCTATTTTTTGGGGCAAAGTAATAGACAGGTTTCATATAAGACGGGGCGTTCTTCTGATTACACTTTCTGTAATATTTCTATGCTGCATATGGTTGTACTCTACAAAAACTATAAGCTTACTTTTTGTAATTTCTTCTATAATTGGATTTTTTACCGTAGGAAAAAACTCTGTGACTCAATTGCTTGTAATGGAATCAGGTCCAAAAAATCAGTGGAGCTGGCTGTTTGCAAGAACATCAATAATTTCTACTTTTGGAATGCTGGCTGCAACCATTATTGGAACGATCTCAAGTGTGTATTTCAATTTGGCTCCGTATTTTCTGATATGTGCAGCTTCAACTGCTATAGCTATTGCCTTTAGCACTGCAATAAAGGGTGCCAAGTTTCATCTTGAGCCAAGCAGTATTGCACACTCAATTCATGGCTTACGATATAGCATATCCAGCTTTCACTTCTTTGTTTTTCCCAAGATTCCTGAATTGTATGACTTTATGCACATAATTACCATATTCAAAGGAAAAGTGTCTCATGAAATAGGAATTTTATTTGTGCACACTTTTGTTTTCTACTTTGGGAGTAACATGTACTTTACTGCCTTTACTCCGTTTCTAAAGAAACTTAATTTTTCTGATTCTTCAGTATTTTTAATCTACATGATCCAAACTGCAGTAATGATTGCAATTTTTTTTGTCGCTCCAAGAGTCATATCGAAATTAGGTGAAGAGCGAGCAACATCTGTAGCATATGGCCCAAGAATAGCGGCCGTACTTGTTGTTAGCTTTACTCCACTTTTGTTTGGCGTGGCAAATTTTGCAATGGCAATTGTTTCAGCTTGTTTGATGGTAATTGCCTTTTCAATTTACAGTACGTCAACTTCAGTTATTTTATTCAAAAGCATCCCTCAGGGTTTTGAGGGAAAATATCTTGGTGTAAACAGTTCAGTAACAGGAGTTGCAGTTTTTGGTGGTGCACTAGTTACGGGACATATTACGAATTTGCTAGGCTATTCGTTTTCGTTTTTGGTCTCTGCTGTTATTTTAGCTATATCTTTTGTATTATTCCGAACCTATCTTCGTTATAGGCTATCAAACAAGATATTCTAGATGTATCTCGCAGACGAACTTTGCCCGGCTGGCATCGATGGAAGTTTGTCGTTAACGGCAGCCTCTGCAACTGCAGCAGCTTCCTGGAGGATCTTTTCTGATTCTTCGGTTGTTGCCTCTGAATCAATTCCAAAGTCTCCACCTTGGAATGTGTCCATCATAAGGCCATTTAGCATCTCTGTCATGCCGCTTATCTCATGGTCTGCCTCTGGCATAAATTTGACAAGCGATGATCTCAGGCTCCTCATAAGACCGATTGTTGGCATTATAGTAACTACTGTGTCGCCAAGATCATGGAATGTGCTTAACCTAAGCTCTATTTGCTCAAGTGCCATCCTTGCGTTTCCTAATAATTTAGTGACCTTGCGTACTTCGGCAAGCTCTTTTGATAAAACTTTACTTGCAGTAAAATCATGCTGCTGTGTTGCTACTACAATTCTTTTGAAAAGCTTCTCATCTCTTTGTTTTAGCCTTGTAATCATTCCATCCATTTTGGATATCTGATTCTGAAGTTTTTTTACTGCTGTCTCAATTCTTGGCTTCAGTGCACCCTTTGGCTTTATGGCATCATTGAGTTTTTCACCAAAACTTGGTGTCGTGGGCCTGTTCCATTTCTTGTCGAAGCCTGTCATAACGGTGTCTTTTGAAATTTATTATTAATTCAAGGTGTGAAATGAGGTTCACTGCAGGCTAAATTTAGCTAACACAACTCATGACTCTTGGTCTAGATCCATCTAAATTCTCGTAAAATCTTCACTTTCGTAGAAATCTCAGTAAGTATGAGATAACCTATATTGGATACATCCTCCCAATCTATCCACTTACCAGAGATTATTGCGCTACCTGTATGCGATAATTTCTCTGTGGATGGATCTTCTTTATGTGAACCGCCAAGGCAGCCGTTGACTGCTGTGATTCACAGCAAAGTGGACATTTTTCCATTTTATTTAATGCCTGTCAATCAGAAAAATTGTATTTAAGTATTTGCCTTGAAACAATTTTTTGAGAAAAAAGAATTTTGCAGACCAAAATTATTCTTGAAATTAGTTTTCAGGAGATGATCAAACAAATTTGCTCCGTTTTTTGTTTTTCTTGTTCTCATCTATCTCATTAAGAAAATTTTATTTTAGAAATATCTGGTTTTGCAAGGCCGTAAAATCGACAATAGTGACAAAGATTTTATGAAAATCGGTTTGTTTTAGCTATTAAAAAAATAATCATTGTAGTTGGAAAGGGCTTATTTTGTATAATAATTTGAAATGTAGTCTTATAATATTATAAATTATTAATTTTTTACTAAAAATTGTTGCACGTTAGTGATTGCACACTTATAGTTAAATCTTTTTATTGCCCTCCTACCGAAACTTTTATTAGATATTATTATGACTCGCGAAAGTTTC
>JACQFM010000052.1 GCA_016200035.1 Nitrososphaerota archaeon | reverse complement strand
GGATCACAAAGACATCCCTCCTGGGCAGATATTTGAATATGGAAAAGAAAAAAAAGAACACCTAAGAGAGTAACCATTCTGAAATATTTTCGCTAATTTTCAATTTGAGCGGAAGAGAACCCTAGGAAGACGACAGTGCAACACAGACATGCCAATTACGACCAGAGTTCTCTCCCGAAAAAGCGTTAGAGAGGTCGTATTTAACACATAAGCTGGTTATCAAGCTTGATTTTGAGTTGGAACTATCCTCAACACATCAGGCAATCGAACTTTACCATCAAGCCTCGTCTGATTCTAGTCTCCATTTCCTAGTTTTATCATTGTAATATCTATCCCACTCTGTAACCTCTGAATCATCCTTAAAGCCCCACTCTTGTTCATCATGCCCAAAATTGCTTTCCTTGATTTCATCACTTTGTCTTTTTGAACTACGAGTCACAACGCAAACCTTATCTAACAATTATTTAACCTTGCAACATGAAAATCAAGACTGAGAATCATCTCAAGTTTTAATGTCATTTGGTATAGCAAAACACTGGAAGAGGAACCATGTTGCTAGTCTTCTCCTACACAGGAAATAGGAAGTTCGTAGGACGGTTCCCTTCCTTCCCTCAGTCAAGCCCGTTTTCTAATTTTATTATGAATATGTCCTGACCATGGACAATAAGCACTTCACTTTTTTTGAGAATGCCGTTTCTAATTTCTTGAGCATCCCTTAGCACCAGGTTCATGTATTCATCAACTTCAGTAATGGTACCTATAATTTCAGCACTGTCTTTACAAGTTATGGTGACTTGCTTGTTAATCGAGTAGAGGAGAGCGGCAAGTGGTCTTGTCATGTCACCGTATTCAATTGCAAATTTTGTCCACAAACACTTCTAATCAGTGAGGTTGATTATCATCTTTGATAATGAGAATCTCTAATTTTTAGCTCGATAAAAGATCTATAAGAAATGGAACAGGATTTAGGAAATATCATTAAATCACCTCATGACAAATACGAACGGATGATACTTGATGTAACTAACACACCAAAGTCAGCTGCACAGATAAGTCAGGAGTGCAAAATCCCGATATGGACCACATACAGAGTGATACACGACCTATATGCCAAGAACATACTGAAAACCTCATTTTCATTAAAAGATGGCAGGAAATGCATAGTATACAAAAATAGAATCGATAAGCAGTCACTTGATCTAATCTGGCACTAAATTGAATCAAACAAAAAATTTGGAAAGGGCTTAGGGTCCTGATTCACTTGATTCTGCATTTGTAGATGCTGGTCCATTGGTTGTATTGTTTGACTCTTGTACATGCAGCGCCTTCTCAGCACCTTCTTCGCCTGGAAGTTCTGTTTTAGAATCGCCCAACATTGCCTTAGAAACAGCTACTGCGCCCACTGCAATTACAGCTATTACAATTACTGCAATTGTGATTGCACTTCTTTTGTTCACAGGTAGCGATATTTTCATATACTTAAAATGATGACTGCCATTCTCATCCATGAGAATGGAAATGATAATCTTATAGCACAAGGAATTTCCATAATCATTGTTTGATAACTAATTATTTTCTTCTTGCAGTTCATCTAATTGTAGGTTTTATTCTTGTCTTTTATGCAGCAAAAGCCTTCAGGAAAACAAGATATCCACCTATGCTTCTCTTGGTAATTGGCTTTACACTGCTTGTCTTAGGCGAAACAGTAATCGGTGATGTGTTCTCATTCATAGGCAAGGAGGAGATTCAAAGCATCATTGAAGAGAGCTTTGAGATAGCTGGTTTTATCATATTGATTTTAGCAGTCAAAAAAAGTTAAAATGGAAACCGATGATGACATTATATCAGTACTTGCAGACAGGTACAGTAGAGAGATAATAATACTTTTAACAAATAATGAATTGACTGCACAACAAATAGCGACGAAGCTTGGTATTCCACTCTCTACAACCTATAGGAAGATAAAATTTTTGGAATTTATGCAGTTAATAAAGAAAACCAAAGTTGTGCGAACTCTAGAAGGGCTGGATGAAAGCTATTACAAAGGACTAGTTTCTGAAATTGAGATCAGGTTCAAGGATGGCAAAATTTCATACAAATTAGAACGATTCAAGATGGAGGATAAAATAATTAGACTTTGGCAAAAGTTTACAGAAAAATAAATTATTTGCTTTTACTAAGAATCGCAAGTTGCTCTCTTTTCAGGTGTGGCATAAGTAATGCTGATGTAATTATTATTGTACCTTGGACGACCTTACTTGCAATGTCTATAGGTCCTGTGTCATCCTGTATGCCCACGACTGGCAGATTAACGGTTCTAGAAGCTACATAGAAACCAATCATGGCCACCGAGATTATTGTGGCTATGACATATGGTGCTCTGCTGTAAAGTCTATTTTTTAACATCCAGATTCCTAATGGCACAAATGCAATTCCACTAACAGTAAAGAACATGGTTTGAATTTGTGATGCCGCATCCATTGATTCCTTTGATTGGGAGAAAGCCGCATAGAAGTAAATTAGGCCTGATGCAAAGACGAGCATAGCCGCAAACAGTATGGATTTTTTTGAAACTTTCATGACTAAACGTTACACCTTGTTGATTTAATAGATACATACCATTCTCATTGGCGAAAATGGTAGAGCTGGTTTTATCTCCATTCCTGCAATTACATTCCACAGTTCATACCGAATTCAAATAAAAATTGGGACGGTGCCCACTACAACTATTCCGTTTGGGAGAATTCTAAGTGGTATCTGTCATTTAGAAAATGCTCTAATTGTACGACAACTATTTAACAACCTAAACCGATTTTCATTTTATGAATACGAGGGGGTCGGAACGTGTTTTGCTTGCTGGCGTCCTCATTTTGAGCCTGAGTTCTCTGGTTCTTTCCCAGACTGTAGGCGTGGTCCTTGCAGAGTCCGACAACGAGGATCAACAGGCTGTAGGAGAAAACAAGACTGCGTCTAACCTGCAATCTAGCGATGAAGGTAAACAGCAATCCAGTGGTGAAGGCGAACAACAAAATAAAGTTCAGAACGGAACAGAAGACCAGTCGAACGATAGCACCGGGGTACAGGGTGAGCTTAATGCAGAAAATAACAACACATCAGTAGGAACAGAAGGTGAAGTTGAAAAGGAGATCGAGGTCGAAAAAGAAAACAATAATGAGAAAGCGACCCATAATGAAACCGAACGAGATTCCAGTAGCATAGATGACGCAAAGAAGGACCAGACAATCGCTGCACAAGTTGACGTAAATAACGAGGACGTCTCGACCCAGTCAATTGACAACAATGTCTCAGTAAAAACGGAAAAATCACCTGACAGTGTAAATATAACAGTCAATGCTTCAAGCCAGACTGGACCAAAGGTACTGCTCATAAATCTCAACAGCACGACCATCGATGTGGCAAGCATGAAGTATCTGGACGTAAGGTACGACGGACATCCTATAGCACCTGCCGCAAATGTGGACCAGATACTGCACGCCAACAGCACAGATGAGCCCCATTACGCCATACTTGTTACTCAAAGCGGAGCGCAGATACTCGTTTCAATTCCACACTTTTCAGTCCATTCCATAACGATTGGCTCTCTCTCAAAAGTGATCAAACCGGTGCCGGAGTTTGGTTCAACAGCACAAATAGTTCTAGTTGTTGCAATTATTGGCATCATGGCAGTAGCAGCTAGAAAAAGAAATTTGAGGTTCCTCGGTTTGGTTAATTCGTAGGTTTTTCATTCTGTAGGATATGGTGTGTGTTTTTACCATCTGCTCTGGATGATGGAAAAAAATACGAAATGACATTTTGAGTTCAAAATAAAAAATTGGGACGGTGCCCACTACAACAGTTCTGGCGGTAACCATCGGACCACCTTTTTGGCTTTCTTTTTAGGTTCCACAAAGACAGAAAGATTAAACCATTAACATCAAAGGGTCCTCTCCGGATTTTAACAATTACATATCTGTGATTTCTTAAATGGAATCTTGCTGTATGTAAGGAAGAGCTACAGACTGGTCCTATTTACAACATCCTAGATAGACAGAATAACAAGCTTGTAGAATTGGATTTTGAAAAGACCGTAAATGAGATTTTGTCGCTTGACGACGCCATGCGGTATGTTAGAATAATAGACAAAGAAGGAAAAATCGTGCACGAGAGAACAAAAAGCGGCAAGACCCTTCTTCAGAACCGGGAAGGCCTAGGCAAGATCTCGGTAGACATGACTATCATGAAGGAAACGCAGGGGGTATACGATGATTCCCTTGGAAGAATGACTCACATGCACATAGTAAGAGAAAGAGTGCACCAGCTGATTTATTTTGCTGACAGTCTGATATTTTACGTGACATGCGAGCGGGACACGCCCGACCAGAGGGTCTTTGAGATCTCAAGCAAGGCAGGCTCAATTATAGGCACCTACGTTCATTAAAAAGATCGATGGATGGTCTCACAGGAATTACATGGACAGGATGGAATAGATTAGTCTTGTCAGAGAGATCGGATCTGAGAGATGGGAAAAGTATGAAATAGTGAACTAGAATAAATCAATATTTGGAAAGGTTAGAATTGATATTAAAAAGAACAAAGTAATCGTCCAAGTTCAGCTTGCTAAAGAATTGTTGAACAATAGCTCTGTAATTCAAGTTGTTTGCGGCATAGGAGATATGCCAAAACTAGATTCGGTTCACTAAGATTCACGTAAACTCGCAATTACAACTAATTTTTAACAAGCGATATATAATAAATCTCAAATTTGCAAATTAAAGGATGTAATTTTATAATTCTGTGTAAATCACGGTTTGGTCTTGCAGTCTGGCATCTTGTCTAGCTTGTTTTGTCCACGCCCATCAGGACTTGAATGAAGAAACTTCTTGTTGCCAGAAACATGCGCATAAACTGGCACTTTGTCGTTGCCTATTTGCGCAAAAACTGTAAATGTATCATTTTTAATCCAGTACCAGACATCGTCTACATCATATCTCTGGCTGTCAATTCCTACTTGGATTATCTGCTTTGACTCGTCATGAACTTTACAAGTTATGTTAAGGGTTGCAATATCTGGCAGATTATGGCATGGTATAAAATATTTGTGATTCTTTGATTGTCAAATTTTATGAAAAATTGATTAAATCAACTGCAAATTTACAATAACTAAGGCTGGTTAGATCCTACATATTTTTTGTAAAAAAAATCTGTTTGAAGATATAATGTTAAATTAGTTTAGATTATCAGAAACTAGGATGGGCGAATACGAGGAATTTGCTTTGGCGTTAATAGATCAATTATCCGTGGAAATAAATGAAGAAAGAGAAATCACGGCACAAATTTCCAAAGTAGGACAAGATCAGGCTTTCAAAGTCAGGTTTGAGGAGATCGATCTCTTGGCAAACAAGATCTTTCCTGTTATGGCACAAAAGGTATTAGATTTTACAGGCATATCTGTTCCATCAGAGACAAAAATAGAACTATTAGATTTGGTTGAGCTCAAGAACCTAAAGGGCAAGAAAGTTTTTCCTCCCAGTGAATCTGTCTCATTTGTAGATGAGCTTTTTACCAATGTGGCCCTTGAAAAAATTGACGCGATAGCTGATCTTGCAAAAAGAGACACAGTAAAGTTTCTGGTATACTCCACATACGCAAAATCATACATCTCCAAGATATCAACCACGTATGGAGACTATCTTGATTCTAGGATATTTTTGAACAAATTTGTCCTTTCCAGCTATCCCCAAATAATTCTTCATAAGCAGGGCCAGCCATATGAAGAAAAATTTGATTATGTAAATTCTGGATATGTGGGAGCTTTGAAGATGACGATACTAGAAGAGCAAATTCATGCCATCCAAACTAACTTACATGCAATAAATAGGAAGGCACTTGTCGAGGTGAATGAAATTAATGAAGAACTTGCAAGGATAATTCTTGCATTAGACGATACCACAATTACAAAACTTTCTGAATATCTACAACTTCCTGAAGTACCAGAAGAATTTCCACTTGCAAGAAGAGCAAACCTCTTTTTCGTACTGAATCCAGACACGTTCATCGTTAGGGTCCTTGGTCCAGATGTCATGACATACACAAAGGTGACAATAGACCCTAAAATTTCCGAGATGATTCCACAGCTTCTTGATATCTATCAAAGATGGTTAAAACCAATTCAGATTCATCACGCAGCATTTTCCACAATGGAAGGAATGGCCGAATTTGCAGTGCAAAATATCCTAAAAGATGACAAGGACTTTCAAAATTATCTTATTAATTATGCTCATACTGATATCACTGCTTACCAGATAAGAAAGAGTATGGGAAAAGACTTTACTGAAGCCATCTTCTCAAAACATGGCAGTGATACATACCGTATTTTGATCAATAACCCTCCAACTACACGTGAGTTGAAAAATCCAAATATCTATCTTCAGAGAGTATGAGCAAGGATTTTGATCCCTTTGCTGCAGAATGGGTATCATATTACTCAAATCCAAATTATTCACTAGTGGAAAAGTGCCTCAAGCTAGCTCAGATTCTAGAATATCCTAATTTGAGCATAAGCGATTATCTTCAGAAATTAGAGATTATGGGAAATGAGTTAAGAAATTCAGCATCTGATGTAAAAAATCCTACTTACTTGATCTCAGTGCTAAACGAATACATGTTTAAGACATTAGGATTTTCTGGAAATCGAGATGATTACTATAATCCAAAAAATAATTTTCTTAACGTTGTAATAGATACCAAGAGCGGAATACCAATAACTTTGTCCATAATTTATGCCGAAATAGGAAAATACATTGGATTAGATCTACGCCTTGTTAGTTTTCCAAGTCACTTTCTTGTCAAGCATTCCGAAGAGTTTATTCTTGATCCTTATGGAGGGGGCAGATTGCTTACAATGGGCGACTTACAGGAAATTCTGAATCAAAACTTCGGAGCAAGTGTTCAATTTTCTCCCGAGTTCTTAAATGAGGCTGAGCTAGAAAAAATTCTCACAAGAATTGTCAGAAATCTCAAAAACTCTTACACTCAATCATTTAACTACGATATGGCCATGCGTTGCACAAACATGGTCCTTGGTATCGATCCTAATTCTCCAGAGGAAATAAGAGATAAAGGAATTTTAGAATCCCGTCTTCTTCATTACGATGCCGCATTAAAATTTTTGAACAAGTATCTGGATTTAGCGCCAGAAGCAGAGGACGTGGATTTTATCTTAGGTTTGATACAAAGTATTAGAGAAAGAACTAGTCAATAATTGATGCGATGTCCTTGCCACCCTTTATCTGGGATATCTCATATCGGGCTATTTTATTACGCAAAGCACTCTTTATGACATCAATTTCATTTTTTAGAGACGCAATCTCATCTTCAAGCCTTGCGACTCTCTCATAAATGGATTCTTCGCTTTCGGTGCTCATAGTTATTTTTAGGCTTAAAATGACCTTAAAAATTTATGGGTCATGTTTTTAACAGTTTTGTCAGTTTTTTATATCACAGAGTAAATTCGGCGTTGCAAGCTTGACACTTGCCTTTTTCCATGCCGGTTGCACCTATTATCAAAATCTTTCCTATAGTACCACATTTTGGACATAGCCCCGTGGTCACGTTTCTTGGAGAGCTGGGCTTTGGTTTTACTGTCTTTCTTCTCACCATCATTGCAATTTCAAAAAGTCGTATTATTAAGTCTAAGTTTTTTGAAAAATAAGAAGCGCGGGGAGTGGGATTCGAACCCACGGGTCCTTACGGACATGGGATTAGCAATCCCACGCCCTACCAGGCTAGGCGACCCCCGCACAGATGTGCTGAAATTGCAACTGTTAATTAACTTAGCTTACTCCTCACCAAATCGCGTGTAGTTTGTTACAAGATTTTGCAGTGGCATGGTCTTGCCGCCAACAATTTTCAGATCTACTCTAATCTTGTTTTTGTCTATTGTAATTATGTTGTATGTGTTTTCAAAAAATCCACGCATCCTTTCCGAAGATGCAGTTCCTGCATTTACTACTAGCAGATTTCCAAAATTCCATATCCAAGGTCTGTGCTTGTGACCACATAAAACAAGATTTACGTTGCTTGAAATTGCAGTTCTTAATACGTCGCCTGCATCAATTACTGTAACCCTATCTGTTCCACTGTCAGGAATGCCAACCAGGTGATGATGCATTGCCAATATCTTGATTTTTTTTGGGTATTTTTTCATAGTACGCTCTAGCCATAGGTTCTGCCTATATCCAACCTCTCCTTCATCACGATCCGGCCTAGCAGTTCCCAGCGTAGCTAGGACCACATTGCTACCAAGTTGATTGACTGACTCAAATGGAAAGAACTTTTTGAATAATAAATATCCGGTATTTCTATAATCGTGATTACCACTAATTGCGATTATTTTTTCTGTCTTAAATTTTGCAATCTTCGCTTTGCATTTTTCATATTCCTGCATCAACCCTTCGTTTGTTAAATCTCCAGTTACAATAATAGCTGATGGATGGATAATATTTACCTCATCTATCACTTGATCAAATACTTCTTCACGAAATTGTGAACCAACATGTATATCTGAAATCTGAACTATTTTCATAAACTCAAGTTATTCAAGGTAAAATCATTGTTTAAGGATTTAGTATTTGATAGTTTAGCTATTCAGTACTATTTTTTAAAAATAGGATTTTCCTAGTTAGAGTTAAATATACTGGATCAACAACCGAGGCTGTTTTGGCAAAACAAGCTGCAATTATCAAAGGGGATGGAACTGGGCCCGAACTTGTTAATGCGATGCTGCATGTCCTGAGATCTTGTAACACACAGACTGAGCTAATCTTGTGTGAGGCAGGTTCTGAACAGTGGGAAAAATATGGCGGTGCTACTTACATTCCAGACTCTACTATGAAATTGCTTGAGGAAAGCAATGCTTGTTTCAAGGGACCAACCACTACCATTCCACGACCAAATGCCCCAAGAAGTGTAGCTGTTACCATTAGACAGAAATTCGAGCTTTACAGCAATATCAGACCAATCAAGACATATGATAGGCTGTCACCAAACAAAAAGCTCGATTTTGTATGTTTCAGGGAAGCCACTGAGGGACTCTATTCAGGTATAGAGTTTAAGATATCTGAAGAGGCAGCAATTGCCATTAGAAAGATCACTCGTAAGGGTTGTCAGAGAATTGTTAAATCAGCATTTTTGTGGGCAAAGCAACATAATCTAAAGAAAATCTTTGCAATCACAAAAAGAAACATACTCAAAGAAACCGATGGAATTTTCTGGATGGAAGTTGAAAGAGCAATCAAGGACAATCCAGGCATTGATGTTGAGGAATATTATATTGATAACATGACTCAACAATTAGTCAAGAATCCGGAAAGATTCAACAATTCTGTATTACTGAGCACGAATCTATTCATGGATATAATATCAGAATGTGCTTCTGGCAACATCGGTTCTATTGGAAATGTGTACTCTGCAAATATAGGTGACTCTTATGCAATGTTTGAACCAGCTCACGGAAGCGCTCCAAAATACAAGGGTATGGATAAGGTCAATCCTACTGCAGCGATACTTTCAGGTGCATGGATGGCTGAATATCTAGGAGAGCCTGAAATAAAAAATGCTATCTTCAAGGCTACTGAACAGGTGATAAATGAAGGAAAGTATGTTACCTATGATCTTGGTGGCAGTGCATCAACATCCAAGATGGCAAGTGCAATTGCAGAAATAGCAATGAAGAACCTCAAAAAATAATTATTTTTTGATGGCTTGAACAAGAATTAGTTCCTCAAAAAATAATTTCTTTCTTGCAATTATTCTTGTCTCAAATCCCATTAATTCAGTTTGTCGTAGTAATTCTTTATAGTTTGCAAGTGATGAGGTTAAGAAAAGTAACTTTCCTCCCTTCTTTGTAATGTTTTTGGCTGACTTGATTATTTTAAGAGGAATTAACAAGCCGCCATCTAAGCCATCTACGGCAACATCTGTTATCTTATCAGACGGCAAATATGGCATATTACAAATTACAAGGTCAAATTTAACAGAAAGTGCATCGGCGGAATCGCAGCAAATACAATTCTCAATTAGCAAATGCGCTTCTCTTAGAGCATTCTGATTTATGTCGGTAGTTGCCACAAGCTCAAAATTAGGAGATAGAACTTTTGCAAGATAACCTGTTCCAGTTCCAATATCTAAGGCATATTTTCCTTTTTCATTTTGAATGTGATTAGCAAAAAATATTGTATCTTCTGCAGGAGGATAACATTCAGTTTCTGTTAATTTCTTTTGCAAGTTTTATTATCTCACCATCTGTCAGGTCTTCTAATCTTTTATTCGAATCTATAGATACTCTAAATTGTTTTGCTATATTGTGGATCGTTTTTCTGCGATATGAGAAAAGCTTGTTTATAGAATCTATTATTTTCTTTGACATATTGTGCTTTTTTGTTAACAGTAACACAATTGAATCTACCTTTGGTGCAGGGAAAAAATTTGATTTTGACACTTCCATCAAAGGTTCGATTCTTGCGCTGTAATTTACGAGAACACTTATTGCCCTATGATTTTTGCTGCCTGGTTTTGATAGGAGTTTCTGGGCAAATTCCTTTTGAACCATTATTATGGCTGACGTAAATTTTTTCTGAATAAGCCATTCTATTGCCTCACGACTCTTAGAATATGGCAAATTAGATACAAGAACTGTAAAGTCTAGATTCATCTTAAAGGCATCACCGTGCTTTAGACTCAGATTTGAAAAACTTGAGTACTTTTG
>JACQFM010000057.1 GCA_016200035.1 Nitrososphaerota archaeon | reverse complement strand
GCATTAGAAATTCCAAGCATCATTGTTAACAAGACAGAAGCAATTATTCGCTTTGAAATTGTCTTTACAAAATATCGATTTTTCAATTTTGGATTAGTTCCTGTCATACAAGTTTTAAAAATTCATTTAAGGCTAGTAGTCAACATATTTGAGCTCTGACAATTATTGATAAGTTATTTTACTCCTTAACAAACCTTCTAACTTTATACTGGAAGAGAAACTGTTCCCTTATATTCTTGAATGTTGTCTTGCTGCAACATCTTTACCACTGCATCCTTGCGTTCCATATCGAACCCTCTTGCGATAGCTTTTGAAATTCCGTTTTTATCGCATAGGATGATCATGTATCCACTAACATCTGTTAATACATATCCGCCTGCGTCATTTAAAACCGCATATAGAATTTCTTCACCTACAGGTTCCCACACGTTTGTATTGCTGTCTTTTAAAGCAAGAGCAGGCATTGCTGCACCATTAACAAATTTGTTCAAATATTCTCTAGCGTCTTTTACTCTTTTTTCTCCAATCTTTAAAGCCATAAAGTATTGCATAAAACAAGATACTCGATTTTGTTATTTATACGATATTTCGTCTAGAATTTCTTGGACTTCCTTACTTTTGACATTCTCTCGTGCTGTCTTTAGAAATGTTTGGAGCTTATCACTCGAATATCCCTCCGTTATGTATTTTTTAGCTTGCAAGGCCATTTCCAGTCGGTCTACTTCGTGCACCAGGCTGGCCTCCTTAGAACTTCCTTGCTGATATTCTTCCCATATTATTGTATAATCATGTGCAATTTTTATCGGCAGCTTTGACAGAATTTCAGCCATTGTTTGATTTTCTAATTGCGCTTTATCTTTTCTTGAAATCTCATCAGGGGTTAAATCGCCAATTACAGATTCTGCGAGATCATGTAGCAGTGACATTTTCAGAATTTTCTGTGTGTCAAGGCCTTTCAAGTCCGAAAGTACCATGGCCATTATTGCCATGTTATAGGAGTGATCGGCTACAGATTCGGGTTGAAGTATGCCAACTTTGTCTTGCCAACCTTTACGTGGAATTTTTTTCAGTTCTGCTACGCGATAGAAAAATTCAAACAACATCAAAATTTCCTTGTATCGCCTTCTAAGAGTCCAGCGCCTCCGTGAATTCTATCAATGTGTTTTGAAAGATCCTTTTTGTCACCAAATTTTGATTCACAATATGGGCAGACTAGTTCCGACATGTTCTAACGGATTAATTCAAGCACTATTAAATAATTCGAACAAGATAAAAATGCCAAAATTATCAGTGAGTTGATGGTTAAAATTTATACAAAAACAGGTGATGATGGTTCTACTGGACTTATTGGTGGAAAACGGATATCAAAATCCAATCCTAGAATAGTAGCATACGGTAGCATCGATGAGCTCAATTCATCACTTGGAATTATTCTCTCATCTAAATTAGATAAGGACATTCAGAATTTGCTTACAAGAATACAAAATGACCTGTTTGTGGTAGGCGCAGACCTAGCGAACGAGAATGTCAAGGACACCTCAAATAGAACAGAAGAGGAAATGGTACGATTTCTTGAAAATAATATCGACAGTTTGGAAAAGGAGTTGCCTGCTATTACTTATTTTATTTTACCAGGCGGTGATCCTGTAGCATCTCAAGTACATACGGCCCGTGCCATATCTAGACGAGCAGAAACTAACATAGTGAGTTTAGCCGAGAAAGAAAAGATAAACAAATTTTGCCAGATTTATATTAACCGACTTTCTGATCTGCTTTTTGTAATAGCTCGTGTTATAAATAAAAGAAAAATGATTAGAGACATTGCTTGGAAAAAGAGAGACACACTTTAATTCCCCCCAAATTGGTTATTTCGGTGTGCCACCGTAGCTCAGCCTGGGAGAGCACTCGGCTGAAGACCGAGCTGTCGCGCGTTCAAGTCCCGCCGGTGGCACTACATTTTTTATAGAAATTTAATGCAATTGAAGTAACCATAGATGCTAGCTAAGACAAGTTTAATAACATGGTACACAATTCTGAAAAGTCGTCATAATGGCAAAAGACAAGAAAAAAATAAAGAAAAAGTCATCTCAGGAAAAAAAATCGAAGAAAAAACCAGTTAAAACTAAACCAAAATCTAAACTTAAGCAGGATATAGTTGGAGGAGACAATTCAGGAATTGTAGTTGTAGAAGATGACACAAATATGGATAAAGAAGCAGAACTAGAAGCCAGGAGGGCCTATCTTGAAGAAGCTAGGTCGCAGGAAGCAGAAGATTAGTGTCCCTAATTATTGAATAACAAGCAAACAAAAATTTATGCAAAAATGCGGTACTAGCATAAACATTTTTTTTATTGCGTATTTTGAAAAAGATGCCAAAAACACTTATTCATACGTGAATAGTATTACTGACATGCGTGCCCTTTGCCTAATAACAGTCAAGGCAGGTAAGGTAGACAATGTAGTTCAAACATTGAAAAGAACACGGAAAACCATTAGAGAAACCATGGTTGTCACAGGTCGTGCTGATATCGCTGTCATTCTTCAGGGTACAATTGATGAAATAAATAATATTGTGATCGATTTTAAAAAAATAAGGGAAATTGTTACTACGGAAACTTTGATTGAAGTCGAGGTAAACCTAGGTTGGTAAAGGCATTAGTATTGGTAAAATCACCAAAAAAACTCATTGCAGCTAGGCTCCGAATGGTGAAGTCTGTATATGATTCATTTGCAGTAAGCGGACAATTTGATGCTGTTGCTTTAATTGAGGTTAAATCATTAAGTCAAATTAAAGATGTTACTACTGAAATTCAAAACATAAAGGGAGTAGAAAGAACAGAAACAATGGTGCAGGTAGTATAGCAGAAGGATTTTAACACGGGAGTATTATGTTTCCATTATATGAATATCAGACATCTGGGAAGTGTTATAATTGCTGTATCGAATTTAGAGAAATCAATTAAATTTTACAATGAAATAATCGGTCTGCCTATAAAAAATAGAAGAGAAAATTGGGTAGAGCTTGCAAAACAAGGCGCTACTGTGATACTACATCCAGCGACTCGCCCAATTAACACTGGAACATCGATTGAGAATGGAATAGTGATTGGCCTTGTGGTTGGAGATATAGGATCTGCCATCGAAGAGCTCAAAGCTCAGAACGTTCCTATCTACAGAGACACAGTTTCACATAAAACCGGAAAAAATGCTATAGTTTTGGATCCGGACAAATATATGATCTCTTTATTCGAACCGGCACCGCCGGATACAGCAAAGCAGGCACAAGGCTTTCACGGTTTTGCTCCACTTTAGATAATTTTCTTAACTTTTGCAATAATTTTTGCCATCATATCAAGTGTTGCATTTTTATCAATTGAAATGTAATATGTCCCCTCTTTTCTTTGAAATACAAGTATGGTGACTTTCTTGTGTTTTAAAATGGCAACCTCAATTTCACCGATCGCAGAATAATTAGAACGTCGCATTGACAACATTGTTGATATAATAAAAAACTCGTTTTTTACTTGACCAGCTTTTAACAAAGGACTAGCACCTTGTTTTATTATTCCAGTTAGTGTTCTACCATATTCGTTTATGAGGCCAACATATCTTATTGATTTTGAAGATAGCAGAATTTTTTGGCACTTTCTCCTATGTAGAGTGATGTCCTCTTTCCATCTTTGTTCTGGTGTTTTCTGCATGAATTCGATCCTAAATAAGAGTTAATAAAGCTAAACTTGTTTCTGCCTGTACTTTTCTAGTTGCTGCTTTAATGACAAGTTTTCTTTTTTAAGCTGTTCATTTTCTAGCTGTAGTGAATCAATCGGATTCATCCTAAAATGCAATGGGTGTCCAGGACCGAATTGATTTTGTGCTGACAAATCGAAAAGACCAGCTGCGTGTTGCTGAAACATTGATTGAAAATCAAACAACTTTGCAAGCATTGATGCATTATCTTTGATTATGTCCTCTTTGAGCTTGCCTGCTTTTGATATGCCTAGAGCCATGTTAGCTTTGCCAGGAGGAATCCTTGGGAAAGCCATAGGTGAATTTATCATATCAGGATAAAACCCATAGTAATCAAAGAATTTTCTTGTGTTAATGTCCAACATGATTTTATTTTTTCCTGAGCCCTTATTTCACCTTTCCGTACGTAATTTTATTCGTTAAATATAGAAGGTTGTCAAGACGGAATCATTTTTTATCAAATCCAGCTGATCGCAGATCCTTATAGAAGGCGCTGATCTCTTTCAATAAAATGACGAAAACAATATCAAAACTTTGTATAAAATGTAAGAAAAGTATTGTTTCAAATGATTTGTATAAAATTGTTATGTATGTAGTAGGAGAAGAATTTACAGATCACCATTATGAACACGTAGAATGCCCAGAGAATTTCACTGTCTAACTTACATATGCATAAACCTTGTAGAGCTTACCTGTCTCTCTATCATGATAATTCCATTGACTACCATGCCATTCGACTTCCTCGAATGACTCTTTTAAGCTTGGATGCAGTTTATCGTAAACATCTTCTCCAATTAGAATTTGGTTCGGGCGTGCAAGGTTTGTAATCTTTGCGGCAATACTCATTGCAGGTCCCAAAATATCAACATGTGATCTAATTTCATCTGCACCATATCTTACTATGGTATTTTCACCATAATCCATGCCAATTTTAACGCGAAGCTCAGGATAGTCATATTCACTAAGAATTGGATTAATTCCTCTTTCAATCACTGATATCATGGATTTTGCACAATTTACTGCATCATCAGCTGCCAGAAGTGGATTACTTTCTGGTACAAAATATCCGATCACTGCATCGCCAACAAATTTAAGCACATAACCATCATAATTTTTTATAACAAATGCCATTTCTCTAGAAAATGCACTTACAATTACAGCCACTTTTTCTGTAGGCAGATGTAGAGTCATATCGGTGGAACCGATCAAATCGACATAGATTACAAACATGGGCAATTTTGATGACACGTGTTCGCGCAGGAACTTATCTGACTCATCGCTTGGGTATTCGTGCTCAAAGCCCTGCTTTAGCGAGCTCCAAACCCTTTTTTGAATTTCTTTTATTAATGTCTCAGAATCCAATGTTCCAGACCTACCGCCACCTAACATCATGTCTACTATGTTCTTGGCAACCGTATCATCGCTATCTTGCGTGGGTTTCTTTTTACTCATTATGTAAAATCTCCTGTAAACTCTTATTCAAGGGGAAAATTAACCCCACAAACCGGGCACTGCCCTCTATCGCCCTTATATTTAAAGTCATAATACTGAACAATTTCTACGTTACAGTTCCAGCACACTATCTTCTTATATGATGTTTTGCCCATGAAAATTTGTCCTTATACCCTAATATTCAAGTCACACATCAAATTTATGTAACAAAAGCCAGAACGATTTGTGCAAATCCCATCGAAGTTAGCTGATGATTTTATTATATCCATGAATGAAAAGAGTGAAAAAATCAGATATATTTTTTTGGAAAGCATTACCAATGCCACAAAAAGTATGCCAGTGAAGGTTATGCTGGCAGACGCAACAGTAATTGACCAAACAACTTTTGATCCTACAAAAGTTCAACAATATTACCAACATATACTAAAAATGATCCCAGATTGGACTGCTGATGGAATATCTATCTCAAAAGACAAAGACCTGAGGCGAATTTTTATCAAATTTAACATAAAAGAGGGAAATTATTCACTTTCATGCCACATGTCATTACAATACCATGCTTTATTATATTATAGACTAGATCATCGTGTCGTAGAAATTCAAAAGGAGCTCTCAGATATTATTGAAAGAACTAAAAATTTAGAAGTTGATCTGATACAGAAGGGAGATCAAGTAGTACGGGAGAAGATGAGAGAAATTGGGCAGAATAACATTGATGAACAAAAACTTTTCGAAATACTTTTTGAAAATGATAAATTAACAAATGAGCTTGTCGACAAGGTTTATTCCAGCGCAGACAAAGGCTTTCATCAGCTAACCAAGAGAAAATCAGATCTTTTTAAAGAGCTTGACGACATGATCATTGAGATATATCATACATCG
>JACQFM010000048.1 GCA_016200035.1 Nitrososphaerota archaeon | reverse complement strand
GAATGGACTTGTTTCAAATCCTGTGCCAAAATCAGATTTAGAAAAATTGGTAGAAAGTTCAGATGGTTTTGGATACTGGATGCAAACGGGTAATAAATCAACGAACCAAGCAACAAGTAGAAAATATGAACAGGTTTTCCGTTCCAAGGAAATGGAAACTGAAAGAAGAATTGTCTCACACGCACAAAATGACTCTTCCATAGACGGAGTTCTTGGCAGTGATAGAAAAAAATACACTGTTTCTGAGGCACTAGAAAAAAAAGTAGACTGGATCCAGATCGATATAGGATTTTTATCTGAACAGGAAAAGGATACGGTGATGAATCTATGCAAGTATGTTGTTACCAATGGTTCTCACACAGCTATGGGAGAAATTCTAGGCAAAAAGGCAAAGCCCATCATAGGTATTCCTATTTACGATGAGCATACTAACCAGATAATATGGGCTCAAGAACGACATCTTGGTATTCTAGCTAATATCCCAGAACACGTAGTAAAAGCGGTACAAGAGATAAAAAGAAATTACAACAAGTATGAAGAACATGTGAGCGAATTTTCAAAACATTTTGATGGAAACGGAGCAAAAAACACTGCACTAATAATTAGTGAGATCTTAGAGAGCTAGAAAGAATTATAATTTTTTGTATTGTAGAACCAGCTCTGGTACGCGGCATTTTTCGATGGGCGAACTGACCGTAAGGGATGACGATATAGACCGCGTACCAGAAAATTGGCAAAGGCTTTTATGGATTATTTTGATGAGTGGCGATATTGACCGAGTGTCCTGAGTGTGCAGCAAAGGAGATAAAAGTTGAAATGAAGTTCGATCTGAATACCAAGCATTTTATCTGTGCCAAATGTGGGCTGTATGCAACAAGAGAACAGATAAGCGATATAAGAGATAGACTACACAAACGTGAAAAAACTAGAGAAGACAAGCACGATGAATACAGAGATTGGTGGACGTCAAGCAAGAAAGAGAAGCAGACTTGATACTATAAAGTGAAATCAACATGGCTAAAGAACTTCCAAGATGGGCACGAGAGGAGATTAAAGGTGCAAAATTTGGAAGACCCGAATCCCAAACAAGGACGGGATACATTCTTGAGGTATATGAAAAGGATGGAAAGATGGATGTTCAGCTCTATGAAGAAATTGAGGATGGAAGGAGGATCATTACTTTAGACTTGCCCCAGAAGATCAAGACTAATGATCTGAAGAGAGGATATGTGTATGAATTTACCTTTAATTCATCAAAAGCACCTTTGAGCAAAAAGGTAACTGAATTTTTGAGAAACGAGGTGGAGATAGATATGGATGCCATATATCAGTTTGAGCTGACCAATCTTGAATTGATGGATGTGGATTCTAACGCGTCAAATCAAACAGATGTTGAAGAATAGTAGATTTTAGAATGGGTAAATAATCCCTTATCTATCATGTCAAGCTAACTAAGATTTTCTTTATTCTTCATTGCATTTCTAAATGCATTACCTAGAATTGGATTTACTAAGTATGGAAAGGTATGCTTTGCCCAGACAGCTCCCCTCATAAAGGGTGGTACTATAATCTCAAGTCTTGGTGACCGTGAGGCTCTTATCACTGCTTTGGCTACCGTTTTTGAGCTAAGAGACATTGGAGAATATCTTGGCATTGACCTGAAAGATTGATGATCGAAAAAGTTAGTTCTGACCATTATTGGACTGACAACAGTGACACCTACGCCACTTCCCTTCAGCTCATGATAAAGTCCTTCAGAAAAGCCCAACATTGCAAACTTTGATGCACAGTAGGATGCTATTCCAGGTATTCCAAAACTTGCTGCTACTGAGGCAACATTTACTATATGCCCAGATTTTTGTTCAAGCATTGTTGGTAGGAAGGCTTTAGTACAATACACCATCCCAAAAAAGTTTGTTGCTATCTGCGATTCTATGTCTTCCAATTTCAGATCAAGAACTTTGCCGTAAATTGCAAAACCTGCATTATTGACAAGAATGTCGATTCTGCCAAATTTATCAAGGACTGTTTTGCTCATTTGTTTGACGTCATCCTTTTTTGAAACATCGCAGTGACATACTAGGATTTGTGAATTATATTTCCTGATTTTTTCTGCCACTCTCTCTAGCTTTTCTTTACTTCTGGATACTAATACTACAGAACATTGACGTCTGGCAAATTCAAGAGCTGATTCTTCTCCAATGCCGCTTGATGCTCCCGTTACTAATACAACCTTGCTTGGCCAATCCACAAAAAGAAAGGTTATACCAAGAAAATAAAGTGCTTTCTATGTGAGCTCAGTCTTTTTTGTGCGTGGGTAAACTATCTTCATTAGAAGAATCCAGCTAATCACAAGTGCCACATGATAGGTAGCGATTCTCCAGGCAATAACAATATTCCATTGAATGCTATTTCTTCCTGCTTCAAAAGTTAGGCTGTTTAGGTTTCCAAGATATGCCCATATTCCAAATTCTGTAAGACCCGATCCCCCTATCGTAATTGGTATGTTTCCGATGGCATTTGACGCCATAGCGGCCAAGAGCGATTGAAAGAACCCTATCACATATCCTGCACCATTTGCAATCACCATAAATGAAATGCCATAGAATGTCCATGTTAACACAGAAAAGATAATACAAACTCCAAAGGCCTTCTTTGCTTGCTTATCATGTAGGCTTTGTCTACTCATTTCACAAACCTCTCTCATCCAGCGATTTGTTTTATCGATGTATTGCAAGCCACGCTTCTTACTTATGGCTGTAGTAATCTTTGATATCCAGATTGGTATCTGAAAAGTCCTTTTGTACGACAAAAAAAATAGTGTTGACCAGACTCCTGTTACTGGAAGGCTTATTGCAACAATAGCAAGCCCTACAATGTAAGCACCATTAACAAACGCAAACGCAGCTGCGGTAAGCGCAAAAATTCCTGCCACATGTACTTCAGTTACGATTTCCATTATTGTAATCCAAGTTGCCTTGCCTATTGGTATGCCTTTTTTGTTCATCCATACAATTCTGACAACCTCTCCTCCAACAAAAG
>JACQFM010000045.1 GCA_016200035.1 Nitrososphaerota archaeon | reverse complement strand
TAGTGAGATTCAGAGGAAGCAGTGAATACAACTTAGAGGAGAAAACGGTGGTTTTAGTTGACGATGGAATTGCTACTGGTGCAACCATGTTTGCAGCTATTCATTGGGTAAAAAAACAGAAACCAAAAAAACTCGTTGTTGCAATACCAGTAGTACCAAAGGAAACTATTGGTAAGCTAAAAGAAATCGCAGACAAAGTTGTAGTTCTGTATGCTCCGCTCTTTTTTAATGCAGTTGGTGAATTTTACCGAGATTTTGATCAAGTAGATGACTATGAAGTGCAAGAAATCATGAGCAAGCACGGCCATAAGATCAAGCTACTAGAATAGAAGATAGGCTACGCTTTCGATAATAGAATCTGGGATTTATTATTAATTTTTTGGTCCACAAATTTTATGGTAAGCCGAAACTAACCAAGAATTCGTCTCACCAAATTCTGTAGTCGTTGTAGTCTTGTATACGATATGTTTGTTTTTCGTGATAACTTGTTCATATCAATGACTAAGAGATCCTTGGCCAGCATGACCTTGTGTTCAGAAAGAGCCAACAATTCCTTAGAGCTCAGTCCTAAAATGGTTATTGGATACAGGCCTTTATCTTCTATCATCTTTTCAAGTCCTTTGTCGTGTGGATATCGCCAGCACAACAACTCCTGACCTATGCATTTAGAGTAGGTTATGACATCCTCAGAAACTTTTGTGTTACATACAAGCATTTCCTTATCAAAGAGTTCGCTAAGATCCAAGAATCTAGCATGAGTATATAGTGCCTCTTTCAGTCCAGTGTATATTCCAGGCGAATTATGATATTTACACTCGACAAGGTATCTTTTGTCAGTAAGATTTGAATCTGCAATAATGTCGACCTCATGTTTCACACATTTCCCCCTTACTTGTGTCCTTGTTGATTTGATACTAAATCCATAATGCCCAAGTATTTCACCAACGTAGATTTCAAATGGAAACCCAGCAGGCCCCATAAGCATTATCGATTCCTTCAAACGATACCTGTGCTTGATAACCTGTCCTTCGTCTTCTGCAGCAAGGACGTTCAAAACCATATTGTAAATCTCTTTGGTAGTAGTGCCATCATGTATTTGTTCATGAATTTTATTTGATACCCGTTGTGCTAGATTGTTGCTCGCACCAGCTCTAATACAAGTTGCTTTAACCTTGTTCTGGTCAAATGGCAGTCGCTGTCCGTTTGCTTTAATTACATAGATTTCCTTTTGAGACATAGTCGATTCATTTACTCCAAGTTACAAGGAAGGGTTTTGACATTTATCTATCCAACACGAAAGCTCTTCTGACAACAGGTGCTTCTTTGACTTTATGTATAAACATCTCCCTTCTATCACCAACGCCAATTGGTTCTTGCTCAGATAGAATTTCCTGAGCCCTTGAGAGCTTGCGAGATTTTTCAGCACATATGGTAACAAGAAGATCATTATTTGAAACCTTATCGCCAATTTTCTTGTGAAGGACTAGACCAGCTCCTTTGTCTTTAGGTGCACCAGCTGCTCGCGCTATCTCGACTAGAGCACTGTTGTCTATCCACAATACCTCACCAGCTTTTCTTGCCCGCAAATGAAAGACGTCTTCTCCGATAACAAGATCACTAGTCTTTACAGCTGGATTTCCCCCCTGAAAAGAAATTATCTCTCTAAGTTTTTTTTCTGCCTTTCCAGAATGTAAAATTTCTCTGGCAAGAGCATATCCATTTTTTTTTCCTACCATCTCAAAGACCGCACCTGCAAGGTGACATGCCTTGTCTACCAGATCTGGCACATTTGTCTTATTCATTAGGACGCCCAACGCCTCTCTTGCTTCAAGTGAGGCACCTAATGTAAAACCAACTGGCTGTTCGCCATACGTAAGCACGCAGTGAGAATGTATTCCAAGCCTTCTGCCCAATTCTATTATATCCTTTGCAAGAAGGTCTGCTTCACCTATCGACTTTATCTTTGCTCCCCTGCCAGTTGGTATGTCAACTACTAGATGTGTAGCACCAACTGCTTTCTTTTTACTCATTATGGATGGCAAAAGTAACGGATCTATGGACAGTGAATATTCTGTTCTAACAAAAATATCATCTGCTGGAGCTAGTTCTAATGAACCACCCCATACTATGCATCCATTACATCTCTTAACAACACTTTGCATCTCCTCAATTCCAAGATCAACTGGCATTAGTGTTTCTGCTCTATCTGCTGTTCCGGCAGCAGATGTTATTGCTCTAGATGACGCCTTTGGGATTATCAATCCGGCAGCAGCAACTATTGGTACAACTAAAAGCGTTGTTTTATCTCCAGGGACTCCACCGATGCTGTGTTTGTCTACTATAATCTTTTTACCAAGTTTCAATTGTTTTCCAGTCTCCACCATCGATGAAGACAAACTGGTAGCTTCATCAAGGTCCAATCCTTGAATATGCAGAGCTGTTACAAAGGCTGATATCTCACCCTCATTCAAATTTCCCTGAACAACATCTTTTACGATTTCATGAATCTCGTTGTACAACAACCTCTTACCATTTAATTTGTGGCGGATGAATTGCAATGATTTGGGAAAGGTGGCAACCTCAATATCCACTAATGAGTTTCGTTTTAATGATAGTGCCCTACTTGCTTCTTCGCTGACACCAATGAACCCCTTCTTGAGGTATTTTGGTGCGATGTTTACTATTGCGGTGAGCTCATTTCTTTTTGAATTTATCCTTACTCTAGCTGAAGCAGTTACACCTATCTCATCGGCGTCTTGTTTATTTAGAAAGACTATTGGTTTTCCACCAGACTCTATGCCTAGTACATTCACTCTTAGCCGCATGGAGCTGGATGACATATTGTTACTTTGAATCAGAAACGGAGATAAAAACATCCAGTGCTTTTTCAAAGTTAATAATCACAGATGAAAACTGGAACCTACCTCCTTTCTCGACTCAAACCCAAAATTGATAATCCGGTGCAGCTTTTATCTGGGATCCTCAATCTAATCAGAAGGATAACGTGAAAATAGAAAAAAACGCAATGAAAGTTCTTGAGAGAAGATATCTTTTAAAGAATGAAAAAGGACAGGTTATAGAAACTCCATCTCAGCTTTTCCGTAGGGTAGCGCACGCGATTGCACTAGTAGAAACAAAATACGGCCGAAGAACAAACGTGAAAAAAACTGAGGAGCAATTTTATAGAATAATGTCGAATTTAGAATTTTTGCCAAATACTCCAACATTGATGAACGCTGGAACAGAAATTGGACAACTTTCTGCATGTTTTGTTATTCCTGTAGAAGATTCCTTGCAAGGGATCTTTAACGCGGTAAAATGGACTGCGATAATTCATCAAGGTGGGGGTGGAACAGGTTTCGATTTTAGTAAGTTACGGTATCAAGGAGACGTAGTAAAATCTACTGATGGTGTTGCCTCTGGACCTGTTACGTTCATGACAATATTTGACAAAACTACCGATGTGATAAAACAAGGTGGAAGGCGTCGTGGAGCAAACATGGGAATTCTTAGAGTAGACCATCCGGACATTTTAGAATTTATTGCATGTAAATCCAAAGAACACTTCCTGAGCAATTTCAATATTTCAGTCGCTGTAACCGACGAATTCATGAAAGCTGTTGAAAAAAATAGTGAATATCCTTTGATTAATCCACGAAATAATCAAGCAGTTGGAAAATTAAATGCAAAAAAGGTCTTTGATTTGATTGTAGCAAACGCTTGGAAGACAGGAGATCCGGGGATGATCTTCATAGATCAAATTAATCGTGCCAATCCCACACCAGAAGTCGGAAAGATAGATGCAACCAATCCGTGTGGTGAGCAACCATTGCTCCCATGGGAATCCTGCAATTTGGGCTCAATTAATTTATCTAAGGTTGTGAGTGGCAAAAAGATCAACTGGGATAAGTTGAGACAACTTGTTCGTGTGGGGGTGAGATTCTTGGATAACGTAATTGATGCCAATAGGTACCCTGTTCAAGAAATTGAAGATATCACTTATGCGAATAGAAAAATCGGTATTGGGGTTATGGGTTTTGCAGAATCGCTAATCAAAATGAATATTCCATATAATTCCACCAAAGCCCTAAAAATCGGCAAACAAATTATGAAATTTATAGAAAAGGAGGGGCATAAAACTTCCGAACAACTAGGGAAGGAACGCGGAGACTTTCCAAACTTTCAGCATAGCATTTGGAAAACTAAAAAGAAGTACAAACACATGCGTAATGCAACTGTGACCACGATAGCTCCTACTGGCACGATTTCTATTATTGCCAGTTGTTCTTCTGGAATAGAGCCATTGTTTGCGATTTCTTTTGTTAGAAATGTAATGGAGGGAATAAGACTTCTTGAAACAAACAAGAGTTTTGAAAAAATTTCAGAAAAGAAAAAATTCTTCTCAAAAGACCTTTTGATACGAATTGCTAAAACTGGTTCTATACAAAAAATTCCAGACATACCAAAGAATGTAAAGAGAATTTTTGTTACTGCATTAGACATTTCACCGCAATGGCACGTTAAAATGCAAGCAGCTTTTCAAAAATATACTGATAACGCGGTAAGTAAAACAATTAATTTGCCAGAGAATGTGACACCTAAGGAAGTACGTGATGCATACGTGCTTGCGTACAAATTGAAATGTAAAGGAATTACCGTTTATAGATATGGAAGTAAACCTAATCAAGTTCTAACTATTGGTTCCATGAAAAAAGGATTGGTAGAGAGGCATGTCGTTGCTGATTCCGAATTTGCTGGTGGCTGTGAAGGAGTGGTTTGTCCACATTAGGTGGATTTGATTAAATATGAATTGAATAATTGCAGTAGTTATTTTTGATATCAGCATTGATAATAACGATTGAGTTTATTTGGAATGGAGTTACTTTACGAATGTAATAGATATGGTAAAACACTGTGAATGTGGTTCATGTGGGCATGAGACTGAAGAAGAATGTTTTACCAAACAATGCAAATGTTGCATGACAGATCACTTGGGTCCTTTTGGAAAAAACAGATAGTTTTTGTGAAGCCAATTTTGCTAAAATAATTCTAAGACAACAAAAATGGCTTCTGTTGATTTGTCTCAGTGTTTTAAAACAAACTATCTATTAAGTAAAATTAATAGATTATTTCATCAGCCATTTCCACCAGCTTGCCAGAAACGGTTTGTCTTTGTACAGTCTTATCCGTGCATTCGATCCCTTCTGTTTTAAATTATTCTTAATGAGTTCCAGTACGTCCATCTCATTCTTTATTTTCTTATCGGCTGTAGATTCACTCTGAATAATTTTTTCCATAAACTCTGAACTGAAATAAATTTCATAAAACCACCAGCCCGCAGCTTTTTGACCTTTTTCGCTTAATTTGTATCCGTTTTTGTAATTAGTTTTTTCCTCAAATTGTTTCATTATATCTTTTAAGATAGATAAATCACGTTCAAAATCCTGTGATGCTACAACTAATGTGGGGACCAGATGAACTAGATAATTTCCTTTAATAAAAAGACAGTTCTAATTTTCATAAGTGATAATCTAGATCTCTGTAATATTCAATATCAATGCATGGTATAATATGAAAAATAAGAAACCCCGGAAGATAGAACAGGAAAAAAAGGTCAAAGAGCTGGAACACGAAAAAGCACAAGAACAGCTTCATCAAGCGGAATTAGAGATAGGTTATGAGCAAGACGAAAAATTTGAAGAATCTCAAGATTGATTTAGAGCTGTTAAAACTTGTCTAAGATAGCTAACCTGTTAAGGCATTACGAATGTGGAATATGCAATCATGATACTGAAATGGGATGTATCTCAAAGTTATGTAGCTACTGTCTAAACTTTCATCTGCGTTCAGGACCAAAAAATAAAAAGGATTCCAACAAGCGTTAGGTTAGAACATTTTCCCGATCGTGACTTCTCAGTTCTGATAATCAGAATTAGAAATCGAATCCTCTTTTTATATCAAGTGTGGTGAATTGGAAAACGTGTTACAAAACCGCTTCAAAAGAATTCTTGTGCCATTAGATGGTTCATTAAACTCAATAAGAGGACTTAATGAGGCAATATCACTTGCAAGACAATGCAATGGTACGATAACAGGGATCTATGTTACTCAGAACTTTCCTCCAAAGCTTGCTAGAGTATTAAGAACTTTCAGAGCAAACATGCTCAAAACCGCACGAAAAATAATGTCTCATGCCAGAACAAGTACAGCAAGACACGGCATTGTCTTTTGCGAGAAGGTAGCTTCTTCAACTGACGTAGTAAAAACCGTTGTGGGTTTTGCAAAATCGAGAAAATTTGACATTATCGTGATGGGTTCTAGAGGACAAGGCTCACAACATGCAGAATATTTGGGTAGTGTTGCCAATGGTATTTTGCACGATTCTAAAATACCTGTTCTTATAGTGAAATGAAGTTCAAAAAATTAGTGAGGATGCTTTGTTAATATACAAACTATTTACAGATAATTGTGTCCAGTCAGTGATCTCGTATACGATACAATAGTTGGAGCAGATCCACTTTCAAAATAATAGGTAATTATCAGTAATGGAAATCTTATACGATGTTTTTAAGTGAAATTCATAATATTTTTTGCATGGTCAAAATTACGCAGAAAAAGCCACCATTTCCTAGTTTGAGTAGGTTTCCAGAGCCATTGTTTGAGAGATCTTTCTGGCCATGGTCACGAGCTACTCATCCATGGTTCAGGGGGGATCCGTGGGACGAGATGGAAAAGGCCTGGAGTGATTACCTTGACTATATGGAAAGAGCATATCGTGACCTACCAAGCAGCATGAGAAAGTTCACCATGGACATAACCTGTGACCTTGCCGACAAAGGCGACAGGTTTGTTTTGACAGCGGATCTACCAGGAATGGAAAAAGACGAAGTCAATGTCAACATAACAGATAGCCAGATAGAGATCTCTGCAGAACACAAAGAATCAAAGGAAGAAAAGAAGAAAGACTACATCAGACAAGAACGCTCTCAAGTAAGATACGAAAGAACATTGTCAGTTCCGGAAGAAATTGTTGGCTCAAAGATAACTGCAAAGATGACCAACGGTGTCTTAACCGTTGAGTTGCCAAAGAAGATTCCAACAAAGGTAGAAGCGCCGATGAGAGTCAAGGTAGAATAAACCAAAACTCCCACTTTTTTATTTTTAAACTGTTTCTATTCTATTTTTATCCTTATTCCTTTCTGTTTTTTTGGTATTGTTATAGTCAGAATACCATTACTGAACTTTGCCGAAATTTTTTTAGAGTCAACCTCAGATGGCAATGGAATGATTTTGTTAAAATAATTAAATTCTTGCACACAGTTTAATCTGGAAATGCAGTAAGTTTTCTCTAATTTAGCCTTGATTATAATATGCTGTTGGGTAAGAGTTATGTCAATATCTTTTTTCTTTACTAATGGCAAATCAATTTTTAAAACCCAATTGTCATCTTTTTCAGAAATATGTGATAAGGGCATAAGCTGTTTGTTGATGTAATCATCTAATTCAGTTCCAAATAATGGATTAATGTCGCCTTTAAACAAAGAAGGATAGTTAGTCATATACAGTTACCTGTAAATTTGTGGGCTACCAATCTCAGGCTCAGCTTTTTCTGGCATCATAACATTGAGCGTTTCTTGCATGAGCTGTCTGCTTTGAAGACGTAAAAATTCAATTTGCTTTTTAAATTCCGTGATGTCTATTTCCGTCTTAAGTATGCGTGAAACCGTCTTTATAGCATGAATGGCCGCTTCTGGATCAGGAAAGAAAAAGTTGCACTCGGTGAAAAGAACCATTGTGGGAATGGGCGAATTTTTAAGAAATGTCAGTAGGGCTGCATCAGGCCCCGTAATCATACCAGAAAGAAATTTTGGTATTTCATTTTCGTATAGAACCTTTTCTATCGTTTGGTCAGTTACTATACCATAAGTCTTTAGGTTTGACAGATTCCTCTCTTGTACATGTATGCCGCTGAGAACAACTATCATGTCAACCTTATTTTTTTTACAAAAATCAATTACTGATTCTTCGAAACCCTCCACAAAGGAATAATCTATTGGAACATCTGAAACAATGGCAAAAAGTGAATCCCTTTTAAATATTCTGATTGGACCTACAAGATTACCATTATCTATAAAAATAACTGAAGATATACGTGGATGTTCCATTTCTCCTACCATTTCCATTTTAAGTGAGTGCACAATGTAGGTAAGTGAAAATGTACCAATTAGACCGGGACCTGGAATTCCAATAAACAGAATAGAAGGCAAGTTTGGCATCTTTTCTAATTTTTTTTGTTTGCTTATACTCATTATATGAATAGTAAGTACATCTCTGTGGTTCTAAAAACTGATACAGTATTTCCACCAATGATAATCATCTCTGGAACTCATCCCCATAATATAATAGGAATTTTTACAAACTAACAGAGAATGGCATCTGTTCAAACTACTGCGGAGGGAATTCCAGTAATTGTACTAAAAGAGGGATCAAAACAATCTAGAGGGCGTGAAGCCCAGCGAAATAATATCTCTGCAGCTAAGGTAATCGCAGAGATAATTGTTACTAGCCTTGGTCCGCGGGGCATGGACAAGATGCTTGTCGACTCTATTGGAGATATAACCATAACGAATGATGGTGCAACAATTCTAAAGGAAATTGATGTTCAGCATCCAGCTGCGAAGATGATGGTCGAAGTAGCTAAAGCCACAGATAGTGAGGTGGGTGATGGTACCACATCTGCAGTTGTTATCACTGGGGCACTCTTAGAAAAGGCTGAATCACTCATAGATAATGATGTTCACCCAGTAATAATTGCAGATGGATACAAAAAAGCTTCTTTGAAGGCTATGTCGCTATTGGCGGAAATTGCACAAAAAGTAGACCCAAGGGACAGAAGAATATTGGAAAAGATAGCTAAAACAGCATTACAAACAAAACTTGTCTCAATTGAAGCAGCAGATCTTTCTAAGCTTGTTATAGATGCAGCTCTTGCAATAGTGACTCAAAAAGATGTTGGCTATACTGTTGATTTGAACAATATTAAGGTAGAAAAGAAAGCTGGTGGTTCAACAGCAGACAGTACGTTGATAAACGGTATTGTTTTGGATAAGGAGATTGTTCATAGCGGCATGCCAAAAAAGGTGCAAAACGCGAGAATAGCTTTGATTAGCGCCCCACTCGAAATAGAAAAGACAGAATTTGAGGCAAAGATAAACATCTCAAGTCCTGAGCAAATTAAATCCTTCATGGAAGAAGAGGATAGTATCTTAAAAGGAATGGTTGAGAAGATAAAATCTACAAAAGCAAACGTAATTCTTTGTCAGAAAGGTATTGACGATGTTGCCCAACATTATCTTGCCAAAGAAGGGATAGCTGCTGTAAGAAGAATCAAAGAGAGTGACATGTCCAAGCTTGCAAAAGCCACAGGCGGCAGGATGGTGGGAAGTGTAAATGATCTCACAGAAAAAGATCTGGGCGAAGCTCAAAACGTTGAAGAAAAAACAATAGAAAATGACAACTGGGTCTTTATCGAGGGATGCAAAAACCCAAAGGCTGTGACTTTGCTTATTCGAGGTGGTACTCAGAGGGTAATAGATGAGGCAGAAAGGTCAATTCATGATGCCTTGATGGTAGCAAAAGATGTGATTGAAAAGCCTATGATAGTTTATGGCGGTGGAGCTCCTGAGGCATATGTTTCAACAAAACTCCGTCAATGGGCACAGTCTCTATCTGGTCGAGAACAGCTTGCAGTAGAAAAGTTTGCTGAGGCACTGGAGTCTATACCTGTCGCGCTGGCAAGAAATTCTGGCATGAATACCATAGATTCGATAACTCAGCTTCGCGCCAAACAGAGTGCGGGTGAGAGATGGGCAGGCATAGACGCCACAAATGGTGTTGTTGGAGACATGCAAAAAACCGAGGTCATCGAACCATTAAAAGTAAAAGAACAGGTAATCAAGTCAGCGACTGAAACTGCTAACCTAATTCTACGGATTGACAATGTAGTAGCCGTATCCAGATCATCCGCACCAACACCAGGCCCTGGCGCTGGCCAAATGCCTGAAATGTAATTAGAAAATTTCCCTTTTGTCTATTTTTCTTATCGATGTTTTCCAGCGTCTCTTACTTCGTTTACTCAGATTTCTCACTATCCGTTGTCCTAACGTATCAAATACCTGTGAAAGATCCCAGCCGATTTCACTATAGTTGTATGTTTTGTATGGAGTAATTACTCTAACTGAAACTTCATAGTTTTGTCTTTGTCCCAAAAGACTGTGAATTACCTTAATAGAGGATCTAGCTTCTTCGACTTCAGGATAGACCTTGGTAAGATTTCTAATTATTTTTTCAAATTTTGTTTTTACAATATCTGCATTTTTAAGGTCGTCTGGCATACCAACTATGTATAGTGGCACCTCGCTTGGAATTCTGGTCTGAAGCAAATTAAGCAAGTCTCCATATGTGATTATTCCGTGCAAATTATCCCATAGAGTAAGCAGGCAACATGAAGTATCATTTTCTAACATCATATCTATGACTGTGCTGACTGAGTCGTTAGTCTTACATTGAGGAACCCGAGTACTGCCTACATTTCCTATAGGCGATTCCAGTCTTTTTATTGGGTTTAATCCTTTTTGATCACTTCCTATTCTCTGTGATGGACCCAGCACTTGCAGTAAATGCATAGATGTCAAAACCTGCCTGACTTTATTATTGTGAATTACTGGGATGTGATCTATTCTCTTAGAAGTAATGATGCTTCTGGCTTTTGCCAAAGGGTCTTTGCTGCTTACGGTAATTGGATTTTGAGTTAGAATGTTGCTGGCAGAAATCCATTTCAAGTTCTGCTGAGACAGGAGATTCACTATGTTTTTTGCATTAACCACTCCTAGTATCTGGCCATTACTTGTTACAGGGACGGAACGTACTCTATAGTGTGCCATAATGGTTGCTGCCTTTTCTACAGAGTCCTCCACCGATAGATGTCTACTTGGCTGCAACAATGAAGAAATGCTCATTGATGAAATGTTTCTTACGTTCAGAAGATCTCTTACATTTGTGGATGATACGGCTCCCTCTCTTAAACAAAAGACATCGTAAGAATCAGTTTCTGTGATTAAGCTTATGACTTTGGAAATTGTAAAATGCGGTTCTATCGTTATGGCTTTATCTAATAACTGGCCTATCTTGCGCTCTCTGAGGCTGCTTAGATGTTCATACGCTACGCTACCTGAATTCATAACCATGCTCCATTTACAATTTGTCTAACTAATATGCCTACCATTTTCTTGCATGAAGTATCAATATGAATTATAAAATATCACAGCATGGTTCTTAATCATAATTATCATAGGTGATATTTTGGCTAAATATATTAAATCGGTAAAGTATCAATTCGTTTATTGATTAAAAATCGAATTAAAAAAATTCTAGTACCTCTAGATGGTTCAAAAAACTCGTTCCGAGGTTTAGATGAAGCGATTTATTTGGCTAGACAGTGCGGGGCAACTTTAACAGGGCTATATGTAATACCATTTTATCCAAGAGGCTTGACCTTGTTCCCCCTCCCACATGTAAGGGAGCTTTCTGAGCGTGCAAAAAAAATCATGGCTTATGCAAAAAAACGAGCAGCCCAAAATGGTATTGTCTTTAATGAAAAGATAACCGATGGTCATGAACCAGATGAGATAATATATTTTGCCAAAGAAAAAAAGTTTGATCTCATTGTGATTGGTGCACGAGGTCATGGCGCCGCAAAGCGGTTCTTTCTGGGCAGTGTGTCAAATGCAGTAGTTCACGGGTCAAAGACACCTGTACTTGTTGTAAAGTGATAGGGTAATACTTCATGATATCTATAATTGGAGTTGGCAGAGTGGGTTCTGCTATAGGGTTTCTTATTGCGTCAGAATCGCTTGATGATCTTGTCCTGATAAATCGTAGCAAGTATAAGGCAGTCGGAGAGGCCCTTGACCTAACAAATGCTGTGCCAAAAGATTCTTCAATGTCCGTTACAGGTACGGATGATTATGAGCTTATGAAGGGTTCTAAGGTTGTTGTAGTTACAGTTAGTAGCGGAAAAATGGGTGCAACTAGAATG
>JACQFM010000044.1 GCA_016200035.1 Nitrososphaerota archaeon | reverse complement strand
AGTATAAAGTTAGAAGGTTTGTTAAGGAATAAAATAACTTATCAATAATTGTCAGTGTTCAAATATGTTGACTACTACCCTTAAATGAATTTTTAAAACTTGTAAGAGGGGAGTTGAGCCAAAATTGAAGAATCAATATTTTGTAAAGACAATTTCAATGCGAATAATTACTTCTGTTTTGTTAATAATGATGCTTGGAGTTTCTAATGCAATTGTATTGCCTGTCTTTGCTGAGGATTCAAAAATCCCAGATTGGGTTAGAAACATATCAAAATGGTGGAGCGAGGGCAAAGTATCTGACCAAGAATTCATTAATGCAATAAAATATCTTGTCGAGAAGAAAATTATGCAAATTGATCTCTCAACAAGTAAAAATATAGCCGGTTCCATAGTTGATGAGATCAAAGAAAATCCTTCGGTAGAGACTGATAAGGCTATTTACAAAAAGGGTGAGGAGATAAAAATTTCAGGTTCTGGTTTTGAAAAAGGTGAGTTAGTAATAGTAGTTGGAAATGAAGAATATCTCTCACTATTAGATAAGTATGCGACCTTAGTTGATTGGAAACAAATCGATTTAGAAGAACTTGCAATATTGTTACAATATCAGTATTCTGATAGTGGTGATGGAACTTGGGAGAAGACGTCATATCCAAAAGGATTTGCCATAAGCTCAAAAGCAGAAGTAAATTCGCTCGGGTATTGGGAAAAAACATTAACAGATTATCAAGCATATGAAAAAGGCAGTGATGGCAAAATTACTAAAACACTACAACAATTGCCACCTGATGAATATATAATAAAAATAGCACAAAAAATCTATAACGAAGATTCCTTATCATATTCTGGTTCAAAGCAGTTATTACTTAAAACGGCCTACACTCGAATTATAGTGGAATAAAATCTTACAAAAACGCAATAGGTTTGATTCGTGTGTGGTATTGTTCATTAATTATATGGACCAAATTACGTTGACTGGTACATTAAATTAGTACAATTGTTCAATCCTAGGAATGACAAAAAAATTTGAACATGAAATTGAGGTAAGAGGTCATCTAATAGATTCTCTGATACTTACAAAAATTTTCGACATTATAATGGATTTTAATGGAGAATTTCAGGTACAGGAATTTCAAGTAGGTAAAAGAAAAAAAGATGAAAGCTATGCCAAGCTTCTAGTACAAGGTAATTCTCAGAAACATCTTGACGAAATTTTAGAAGCCATCTACAGTGAAGGCGCAACATCGAAAATTCAGCAAGAGGTTGAGCTAAAGCAAGCACCCAAAGACATGGTAATGCCTGACGATTTCTATAGCACTACTAACAATCGTACAGACATTTTCCATAAAGGAAAATGGTTAAAAGTTGAAAACATGATGATGGACAAATGCATTGTAGTAAAAGGCAATAGAGTACGATGCATGCCTATTCGAGAAATTAAAAAGGGTGATATGATCGTTGTTGGGGAAAAGGGAATTAGGATCACACCTCCTGAAAGACCAAGAGAAGGGGTCAATCTTTTTCAGTTCATGGGAAGTGGCAGTTCAAGTGAACGACCAACGCAACACATAGCCCGTAAAGTAGCCTATGATATTTACAAGACGAAAAAGGAAGGAGGAAAAATTGTTTTGGTTGCAGGGCCAGCAATAGTTCATACTGGTGCTTCTGACTCGGTTGCAACTCTCATACGACTCGGATTTATTGACGTCATACTTGCAGGAAATGCACTTGCAGTTCATGATGTCGAATATTCAATTCTTGGTACGTCTTTAGGGATGAACGTTCGTGATGGAACGTTAGCTGTGCGTGGTCATAGGAACCACATGCAAGCAATAAACTCCGTTTTCAAAGCAGGTTCTATTCGTCAGATGGTTGCAAATGGAACGCTAAAGAAGGGCATAATGTATGAGTGCATAAAAAATAAAATTCCTTTCATCCTAGCTGGATCTTTACGAGACGACGGTCCTTTACCAGATGTTATTACCGATATGATAGAGGCCCAGAAACATTACAAGGAGCTTCTCAAAGATGCAAAGATGGTAATAATGGTTTCAACAATGCTTCATTCAATTGCTACTGGAAACATGCTTCCAGCAGAAGTTAAGGTTATTGTGGTGGACATAAATCAGCCAACAGTTACTAAATTAATGGATCGTGGTACTTGGCAAGCTCTTGGCATTGTTTCAGATGTTGGAGCATTTTTACCTCTAATAACTCAAGAAATTCAGAAACTTGTAAAATAAGGCTAAAAACCAAAAATAGTAGATAATCCAAGAAATTTTGGCATTTGCATGCGACTAAAAGATAAGGTGGCAGTGGTTACAGGAGCTTCAAGTGACATAGGATCAGCAATTGTAAAAAGATTCATAGAAGAAGGCGCGAATGTTGTAATGATTGGTAGAAAAATGCCGTCGCTTGAAAAGGTTAGGTCAGAAATAAAAAATAATTCCACACATACAGTTGCGATTTCATGTGATATAACAAATGAATCGCAAGTAATTCAAACCGTAGATCAAGTTTCTGATCATTATGGCAAAATAGATATTTTAGTAAACAGTGCTGGGCTAATCAATGATCCTAAGCACTTTCATGAGATGTCGGACTCTGAATGGGCATCATTAATTGATACGAATTTAATTGGCACTTTTAGAATTACTAGGGCAGTTTTAAATAAGATGTATGAGAAAAAAAGCGGCTGCATTATAAACATTGGTTCTATATCCAGCGAGAGAGCCATTCCAAAGGTACACCTGACTGTCTACTGTGCTACCAAGGCTGCAATTAGCATGTTTACAAGAGGCATTGCTGTTGAATATGCAAGACGAAACATCCGTTGTAACTGTATAAATCCAGGAATAATCAACTCTGGAATGATCAAACCCTACCTTGATTATCCAGAGGCAAGGAAAGTATTAGAGAATAGGCAGCCATTGAACAGAATAGGCGAGCCAGTAGACGTAGCCAATGCTGCAGTTTACCTAGCCTCTGATGAGGCAAACTGGATTTCTGGTATTATTCTTGATGTCGATGGTGGAAAATCAGCGTCTGAAAGTTAATTTAGTTTTCAGATGAAATGGCGATTACATAAAAATATAGATTCACTAAAATTTATTTAGTTATTTTTTATGAAATTATTATACGTAGTCATCCAGTCTTTTCTTAACTAAATCAATTGTTATGGAAGGATTTGCCTTTCCCTTGGTTTTCTTCATGATTTTTCCCACAAGAAAGTTTATTGCGTCTGGGTTATTTTTTGCCTCGCTTACAGCTTTTTGTTCCTCGGAGAAAACCTCTTCCACTATTTTTGATAGTGATAACTGGTCGTCTACATGACCCAAGTCTAGACTGGAAATAATTTCCGACAGTTGTTTGCCAGTTTTTATGATCTCTTGTAATGCTATCTTGGCAGCATTTCTAGTAATTTTGTTGAAAATAATT
>JACQFM010000053.1 GCA_016200035.1 Nitrososphaerota archaeon | reverse complement strand
TTGTTCCAGTCATGAGTTCATGTGTGCTATATAGTAGAATCACAGGCGCACTTTTGGTTGTGAGTTTCTTGTTAAATTCACATTAACAATTAAATCGACCAAGCCCAAAGCCTCGATATGATTAGTGGTTTTTCAACAAGTGAGGGAACATTAAATTTTGCAAAGAGAAATCAAATAGCACATAAGAATCACTTCAGGCAGTTTGCCGGCCTCACACTCTCATCTATCGGTGTTGGCACATATCTTGGAAATCCAGATGACTCTACTGACTTGCTTGTCAAAGATGCCGTTAAGAAATCTGTTTCTTTTGGAATAAATGTTATTGATACAGCAATAAATTATCGCTCACAAAAAGCAGAAAGATCTGTAGGAAGAGCAGTGGCAGAACTAATAGAAGAGGGCAAGGCAACGAGGGAGGAACTTTTTATCAGCACAAAAAATGGATATGTTACTAACGATGGCGATGTAAAAGAGGAGTTTTGGGAAAATATCCACAATACTTTGATAAAGCCAGGAATAATCAAGTCGGATGATATTTCGTCAGGATACCACTGTATGACTATACCATACCTTGAAGATCAGCTCAAAAGAAGCCTGAACAATCTTGGTTTTGATTGTATAGACCTAATGTATCTTCATAACGCCGCAGAAGGACAGCTTCAAGATATCTCAAAAGAGGAATTTATGAAAAATCTCAAAGAAGTTTTTGAATTTTATGAAAAGCAGAGAAAAAATCATACCATAAGATATTATGGAATGGCAACATGGGATTGCTTTAGAGTACCAAAAGAACATCCCCAGCATCTTTTTCTTCACGACGTGCTAAGAATTGCAAAAGAAATTGGTGGAGATGATCACGGGTTTAGGTTTGTCCAGCTTCCATACAATATGTACCTTGATCAGGCACTAGTTTTGAAGAATCAGACCTCAAATGGATCTGACCTTTCAATACTTGAAGCTGCAAAGAACTTTGGAATTGGAGTCTTTGCAAGTGTGCCGCTTATGCAAGCAAAACTTCTTGGTCCAAACGTCATGCCAGAATTTGGAGGATTAAAGCCATCCCATAGAGCAATTCAATTTGTCAGGTCTACGCCTGGCATAATTGCACCTCTTGTAGGGCAAAAGACAGCATCTCATGTCGATGAAAACTTGGAATTAGCTAAGATTCCTCCACTATCAGATTCTGAGTTTTTTGAGCTCGTCAAGATTTTAACTGCACAATAAACTATTCTGGCACCTTCTTCTGTTTTAACTGTAAGAAATAAATACAAACAAGACAAGGTCGCACATATGCCAGTAGACCCCGTATGTGGAATTGAGCTAGACGAAAGTTTGGCTCTTGTTCATGAATACAAGGGAAAGAAATACTATTTTTGTTGTCATGGCTGCAAACGAATTTTTGTTAAAAAACCAAACAAATGGAAGAAGGATTAGATAGGAAAGCTTCCACACATACGACAAAAATGAGAACCGGTTTTGACTGGAGCTTGGCAATCAGGACATCTTGATTTTGTAGTACCCAAAAGGTAAGGTGGTTCATAATATTTTCTGTATAACTCATAATAGTAGAACGATTCTTTTGATCTTAGCCTGACCTTTTCTTTTTTGTGATAGAGTTTTTTCTTTGATTCAAAAACCGAATTGGTGATTGTGTTCTCAAAAAAAGATGTCAAACCACTAGTACCAGAGCCATCTTGCATTGGAGATTTACTACGCCATACAATCTGTTCTGGCAGATTTTTTTCAAAACATTTTCTTAAGACCCATTTTCCGTGTTTTCTACCTTTTTCTTCACGCACTTTTAGATTGGCAGGTATAGATTTTGCATACTTTGCAACATTTTGATTAAGAAAGGGCGATTCCAAACAAATACCAAGTGATTTGGCTATATTTTGAGTAGGAAAGTGCATTACTTTCCATATTCTTTTTAGATCATCTTCTAGTTCTTTGCCTTCCTTTCTTACGAAAAAGCTATAGCCTGCAAAAAGTTCGTCTGCGCCATCTCCTGTAATAATACCTGAGCAGCCCCTGGCAATGGCTTCTTTAAGTGTGAGATACATAACAACTGAGTTCCGTATTTCTATATCATTGAAAATCTTGAGAATCTTAATTGTCTCTCCAATTCCGGAAATTAGGTCTTCAATTGATACACTCCTAACATAAAGTTCTAATCCAAATGCCTTAGCAACCAGCTGAGAATATACCAGATCTGAAGATGGAAAATCCTTTGTTATCACAACAATAGCTTTGATCTTTTTGTTTCGCAAATAATACGCCAATATTGAGCTATCAAGACCACCAGATAATGCTATACTATCAGACTTGCATGAGGAAGCCGCTTCCGAAAGTAATTTCTGTAGTCTTTGAAAAATTTTCTGCACATGTGGATATGATAGTATAAATAAAATAAGTTATCGTACGTCCAAGCTTACTGGTAAAAGATTAATCCATCTTTATAGAGAAACATAGGAATGCTAAGCCTGACAAGACAGCAAAAAGCCGTAGTCTTTGGTTCGTGGTTGGGATGGTCACTTGATGGTTATGATCTTGTATTAATGCTGCTTGTGATTCCGTCTATTAGTCAGCTCTTCTTTCCCTCCAATAATCCAACTCTTAGTCTACTTGCAGCCTTTGCCACTTACATTATCACTTTGATAATGCGTCCGTTTGGTGGAGCTTTTTTTGGAAATTTTGGAGACAGGTATGGCAGAAAAAAAGCTATGATAATAACCATCTTTGGATTTTCTATCGTAACATTTGCCACTGGTTTTTTACCAACATGGCAGACAGTGGGCGTCCTTGCACCCGTATTACTTGTGATTTTACGATTTGTTCAAGGTTTCTTTGCTGGGGGCGAGTGGGCAAGTGGCACCGTAATCACGATGGAGACTTCCCCAAAGTCAAGCAGAGGATTTCTATCAGGATTTCTTCAAAGCGGGTTTAATCTTGGCTTTGTTATCGCATCAATAACTTACCAGTTTGTCTTAATCTCCTTTCCTGGCGATTCATTTTTAGAGATGGGGTGGAGAGCCATGTTCTTTACAGGGATAATACCAGGCTTTGTTGCGCTTTTTGTTAGGCTCAAGATGAATGAATCAGCTATGTGGCTTGAAAAGGCGCGTGAAAAAAAGATAGAAAGATCGCCGTTTCGAAGAGTAATTTTTGGAAAAGAGGAAAGAAAGCGCTTCCTACTTTCTTTAATCATTATGACTGGTTTGATGTATGCTTATTACACTTCGATCGGATTTATGCCGACCTTTCTACAAAAGTATGTGAATCTAGAGCGAACCGAAGTTGCAACCTTAATGATTGTTGCTACATCGACATCTCTTCTTGGGCAGATCTATACAGGGTTTTTGAGTCAACGCCTTGGAAGAAGAAAAACTATTGCGATCTTTGCAATAGCCGCGTCCATAATTGCCATTCCTTCGATAGTTGGATTGTATACAGCTACGAATCTTTTCGAAAGAATGGTTTACATTATAATCTTAATATTTGCCGCAACGACAGGATTTGGCCCAATACCTGCTTTCTTGTCGGAAAGATTTCCAACCGAAATACGCAATAGCGCATGCGGCTTTGTCTATAATGGCGGATTAATAATTGGTTCTTGGGCCCCACTGATAGCGGTCAATCTCTTGTCAAATGCTGGCGGACTTGTACCATTTCTGTTGGGTCTTAATGTGATAATAGGATCTGTTGTAATTATTATTGGAACGAAACTAAATCCTGAAACACGTGATGTAGACCTGTAGTAAATTAGATGGTTTGAAATTTTGATGATTGATGACTAAGAATCAATTGCGATTTGATTCACATGTATTGCCGTGATTATGGTAAATTGTGAGAGAGATTATTGTTAAGTTTAAATATTTTCAAAACCCTTGTTTAGTGTGTTACTGCCAGCAGAGATAGAAACTAAGACTTTGATCCCAGCACTACGTGCCATTTTAGCAAAAAAATTGATCGCGAAACATAACATCCAAGAAGAGGCGATCTCAAAGATGTTAGGGGTAACGCAGGCAGCGATAAGTAACTATATCAGGGGTACTCGAGGAGATCCCGAGCTTATAGCAAAGCTTCTTTCGGTAAAAGAGGTTTCAGATATGGTTGACGATATTGCAAATAACTTGGCATCCAACATGGCATATACACCAGCAAGTCTTTCAAAGTTCATTGGCCTGTGCAATTACATCAAATCCAGTCTACTGATATGTGACATTCACCACAACCTTGAATCAAACATTGATGAAGCTGTCTGCAAAGAGTGCGAAAGCATGCTTTTAAAAGGACCCGGTACCTCGTTTTAGATTATTTTTTGGCAATTATTATTTGAATCGTCGAGACTAGTGTCATTCCAAATTTTCCGCTGTTATTTTCGCTGTCTACTGTTATTTCGACGATCTCTGAGTTACCTTTCATCAGGTTTTTTGTAACTATGTTAGCTACCGCAACAGCAAATGGAATTGAATCTCCTCTGGCTTTGAGCACTACTCTGCCAAACTTTCCAACATTGGTCAGTACGTCTATGGCAGATTCCATGACAGGCTGCTGTTGTATAATCATTACTTTTTCAACATTTGGTAGGGCGTTTTCAACAAGTTGAGTACTGATGCCCTCAGTTTCACTCAAAATGCTCAACATATCACCAAAAATTTTTCAATCTATTAAATCTTATCGATGATTGGTTCATCAGTTAAAATAATCGATCGGAATGTTTTGGAAGTCACCATTTGGCAAAGTCCTTTTTATTGTAATAGGTATAACTCGCTTTTCAAGCTCAGCGTACGCAAGATCTAATGATGTGGCAACGTCTTTGGGAATTGGTATGAATGGAGGTGCCCCAAGCGACAATTGGAGAGCTCTTGCGCCCAATATTCTTGCCTTTTCAAACCTCGTCAGAGTGGGGGGACCAATGGATATCTTACCTTTTCCTGTAGATTCATATTCTATAGCAACATGGATCGGATCTATTTCGATCACCTCTCTTGCCTCTATTATTTTCCGTAGTCTTTCATGCTCTGCCGCTTCTTCTGGTGAAAGTTCGCCTTTCTTTGCTTTCTTGCCCTTCTTTTCAGCCTTTGGTTCCTCTTCTCCTTCTTCCCCAGAAACTACTTCCTCCGTAGTTTCTACAAGAGGTTCTTCAGCTACTGCTGGTACCGCTTCAGGTTCTTCTGCGACTTCTTCAGTATCTATATTGATATCCTCAGGTTCATCTGACATGACTGAGGAGTTGAATAAACGTTATATAATTCATAATCCTCCTCTTCAAAAATGAGTGCCGGATCTGTTTCTAAGATAGATGTAGTTTTAGAGATAAAAGGCAAATCGCAACTAAAATGTGAGTTAAAACGTCACCTTGCACCTCTTACAGTTGGCAATTTGTTAAGAACATTACCTATAGAAGGCTATGCACATATGATGGGTCAAAGTTTTGTTTATGTAGAAACAAAGCTAAATGTTGGTGCCGAAAGACAAAGAAAGGGATTCAAAAAAGGTGATGTAGCGTTTATGACCTCAAACGGCTCGATTTGTTTCTTCTTAAACGACACAGACTATGCGAAAGCAATGACCCCTATTGGAAAGATAGTATCAAATGCAGATGCCCTAAACGAAGTAAAGCCCGGCGATATATTTTTGATAACTCAAGCAGGCTGATAGATATGATGCCCGCTGTATCCGCCTATTCTCTTTACTGCACCGTTTTGTAATAGTTTTTGTAAAAATGCGTTTGCGGTAGAAACTTTTACTCCTGTTTGTCTTGAAACTTCCTGTACAGTAAAGACCTTGGAGCTCTTTATAAAATTCATTGCTTGCCCTTCGTCAATTATAACTGAGATGTTCGATTTTGATTTCTGATCTTTTTTCTCACCCTTCTTTGTACCTCCTTCCTTTTTTGCAGCTTCTGCAAGCTGTGCTTTTTCTGCTTGTGCCGGAGATTTTTTCTTAGCTCCACCCATGGTTGGCTTTCTGTAAAGTCCTCTTTATAAACGAACAAGAACACAAAAATCCTAAATATTTGCCAAACCCGATTTCATTGTGGCACTTGACGTAATAGAAGAAAAAAATCTTAGTGATGCGATAACATACGCACTTGAGTATCCTAGAATGGTTTTGGCAGAAGCAAGGTCACTGGTACCTAACGATGCCGTACTTTCAGACTTTGCATATGGACTTTATGTTGGGTACATATCAGGAGTTTTCTTCGATGGATTTTTGGCAAGAAATAAGAGATTTCTCAATGATGATGAAATGTCTGACTTTCATACCATACTTTTCAAGAGAAGCCCTGAAATCTGGCTCAAGATTAAGGCCCATCTTCATTTAAAATAACTCAAGCTTTTATTCCGGAATCTGTAAAAGTTTCCAGATGAAGTTTTCTTTAGTAGCAGGCACTCTGAAGATAATGGAAAGCACGACGAAAAGATTAGAATTAACAAGTCACCTTGTTGATTTATTTAAGAAAACTCCTTCAGAAATAATCGCAAACGTTGTCTACCTTTTACAAGGAAAGCTTAGACCAGATCATGAAGGCGTTGAGCTTGGCGTTGCTGAAAAAATTGCAATAAGAGCAATATCAAAATCGGCTGGAGTGCCAGTCAAGAAAATAGAACATGAATATCATGAGGGTGGAGATTTAGGACAAGCTGCATCAAAGGTTTTAGAAGAAAAGACACAGACGACATTTCTTACCCAGACTATTACTGTGGAGAGGGTATATGACACTCTTTACAAAATTGCAGAGCTAAAAGGCGCACGTTCCCAAGATATGAAGATGAAGTATATATCAAGTCTTTTAAATGATGCAAGCCCGTCCGAAGCTGGTTTTATTCTAAAAATTATCACAGGATCTCTTCGTTTGGGCATAGCCGACTACACCATAATGGATGCGCTTGCAATCGCTTTTACCGGCTCAAAGGAAAATAGAGAAGCATTAGAAAAAGCGTACAACGTGTCTAGTGATTTAGGTAAAGTAGCTGCAGCTGTAGCGAAAGACGGAATAAACGCAATAAAAAATTTCAAAGTATCAGTTTTTAGTCCCGTCAGACCAATGCTTGCAGAGCGTGTCAAGAGTGCTGAGGAAGCACGTGAAAAAATGGGATCAGAGTTTGCCGCAGAATACAAGCTTGATGGAGAACGAGTCCAACTACACATACTGGGAGAAAAAATTGTTTTGTACTCAAGGAGCCTCGAAAATATCACAAATTACTATCCTGATATTGTTGAAAAGATTAGCAAATCGCTAAATGCAAAACAGTTGATATTAGAGGCTGAGGCTGTCGCAGTAAATGAAGACACGGGTGAGTTTCTTGCGTTTCAGGAACTTATGCATCGGAGAAGAAAATACGGCATACACAAAGCTGTCTCTCAATATCCAATTACCGTGAATTTTTTTGATGTAATGTATGTTGATGGCAAGAGTTGCCTTGACTTGGCATATAAGGAACGAAGAAAGTTGTTAGAAAATATAATTCGTGAGGATTCATTTGCAAAGCTCATGCCAATGACAATTGTGAAGACAAATAACGAAGTTGAAGATGTGCTTGAAAATGCAATTAATACTGGCTGTGAAGGACTCATGCTCAAACAGCTAGACTTGCCCTATCGGGCCGGTGCCAGAGGAAGTAATTGGCTGAAACTTAAACGTGAATACAGAAACGAACTAGGCGACAGTTTGGATCTGGTGGTAATAGGCGCATTTTTTGGTCGGGGTAGAAGAACTGGAAGATATGGGGCTTTGTTACTTGCTACCTATGATGACCAGACAGATACATTCCCCAGCATTTGTAAAGTTGGGACTGGATTTACTGACGAGAATCTCGACCAGTTTTACCAAATACTTTCTGATAAAATAACTCTGAAGAAGAATCCAAGAATAAACAGTGGACTTGAAGCTGATGTTTGGTTTGAACCTGAACTTGTAATTGAGATTCTTGCATCGGAAATAACTCTCAGTCCGATACACAAAACTGCCATAGATGTCATAAGAAAAGGAAGCGGCCTTGCGTTGAGATTTCCAAAATTCACTGGCAGGATCCGATTTGAGAAGACTCCGGAAAATGCAACAACTGATCAAGAGATAATCTCACTGTATAATGGACAGAAAAGAGTAGTTCAGGATGAAAGACAAAATTACATTTAAAATTACAAGAAAGATTGTCTCATCTACTCCATGTAAATTAGTACGTAAGGATTATTAGACTCTGCCAATATCTTAAAGCCTTACATGTATAGCGGCGAACTTGAAGTCCAAGCGAAAAGAAAAGCGCTTGCTGTCTTGCAAGATGAAATAAACAGAATTCTTAACGCTGTACGAGATCTTTCAGCATTGCCAGCTCTGATAATAAAAGGTGACAAGTCTGAGATCAAGCAAACACTTGAAAGAATTAGTAACACAGAGGACGAAGTAGAGGCATTACGTCGAAAAATAACAAGAGAGATTGCAGATGTTGGAGGACTCTTGATGAACAGAGAAAATCTTTTGCACACCGCTTATACGATGGATGAGATTGCCGGCTACATTACAGGTCTTGCCTTCAAGCTTTCAAACATAAAGGCAGTTACGTTGAAGAAAGCTAAACTAGACAAGGATCTTTCTGATTTGATGGAACTTGCTGTAGATAACATTTACAAGCTAAATGAGATTGTAAGGGCTCTTAGTGGAAATGCTACTGTCGCAATAGACCTGGCTCACGAAGCACAAAGGATTGAGCGAAGTATTGATGAAAAATACCGTGAGCTTACAATCAGGATTCTTGATGAGATTACAAATACGAAAGAACTTTTGCTTCTAAAAGACGTGGTTGCAGGCATAGAGGAAATGGCTGATAAATGCTTAGAAGTATCAGATTCCTTCATTGTTCTTGCTTTAAGCATTTAATTTGAAAGGCCAGCTAATAGAAAATAGGATAGTTATATGGGACCTACAGGACTCACGCTCTCTTTTTAGCCAAGGATATTATGGAAAGCCAGTTGGAATCACAAAACCAAAGCCAGATGAGATAAATGTTCCCCTAATTTTAGATTTGATAGAAGGGTGCTATCTCTTACAAAAATCTAAGATTAAGATCTTTAAGGAAAAAAAACATATTTCAGAAAACGACTTGCTTACAATCTGTAGAAATGAATACCATAACTTTGACAAAAAATTTCTAGTTTACAAAGATTTTCGTGATAAGGGTTACATTGTCAATCCTGGGATCAAATTTGGTTGCGACTATGCCGTATATCAAAAAGGACCAGGAATTGATCACGCCCCATATTTAGTCCAAGTCTACAATAGTAGTGATATAATAACTGCTACAGGAGTTGTACTGGCAGGAAGGCTAGCAACTACAGTTAGAAAGCAGTTCATTTTGGCCATCCCAAGAGGCAAAAGCAAAGTAGATTGTTTGGCCTTGGATTGGTGGAGAGCTTAAATGGATTTTTTTATGTAAGATGCAATTCTATCATAAACTTCAAAAAGTTCTTTTGAAATACCAAACTCGTTACTGTCCTTCCATTTTCCATAAATTCTAATTCCTTTTTTTGTTGGATCAACCCATATCTTTGCATCCTTGACAGGAAGTTTTAAGATCATACTTGCAAGTTCTGTATCCTTGTTAAGTTCGTCTGCAAGAATACTTCCAATCCATGTTATCCCAACCAGTTGCTTGGAACCAAAGTGACCGGTTGTTGAAAGCTTTGTTTCAGCCACTAGTTCTCTGTAATCGCCCTTCCTGTTTGCTCTAACGATAAAGTGAGCCTGAAAACGATCTTGAGCGCCCCATGGTAGTGGATTTGGATCTGGCATTACTATCCCTTCTGGATTATCTGTACGAGATCGATGTTTCCATTCTTTAGCTCAACACATCCCTTGTTTGTTACCATTATTGGTGTTTTAGTAAAATAACCACTGTAATAATCTGCCTTCTCCACCTCATCAGTAGCTATCTCTTTAGCTTCTGCTTTTATTCCAATTTTTTCGAGAAATTCACAAAATTCCTCAGGTTTGGTCTTAAGTGGAATAGTGTCAGGTTCAGAATCGTGCATGCGTGAATGTGATTTTCACCCTCAAATAAATATTGGTCTTGAGCCTTCCTTGTTTTCCCATATTAACAATCGGAATAAATAATCGAAAAATTAGCCATTTTTTATCAATGCTGAAATTCCAAGGAAAGGTTACCGTTATTACTGGAAGCGGAACAGGGATTGGAAGGGCCATAGCTATCAAGTTTGCCGAAAATGGGGCAAGTGTTGTAATTCTTGGAAGGCGTAGAGAACCACTTGAGGAAACTGCAAAGACTCTGCAAGAAATAATTTCAAGAGTAAAAAGCAACGCATTTGTCAAGATTTTCTCTGGAGTTGATGTAAGCGATGAGGAAGGGATATCTAAAATGTTTGACGAATTAAAAAAAACTCATACCATAGATATTGTGGTTAACAATGCAGGGGTTTCAGGCCCCGTAACATGTTTTGCAAATGCACCTATTGAAGAATTTAAAAACACAGTTGCAATCCATCTTACTGGTACTTTTTGGACATCAGTTCAAGCCCTAAAGGCTATGAAGGCAGCTTCTAAAATTATAACAATCTCCACATTCTTTGCAGAAGAGCGACCGCTCGAACAACGACCATATAGGTTCAGGAGTCCCTATACAGCTTCACAAGGTGCTAAAAACAGACTTGCAGAAGCAATGTCATGGGAGCTTAATGAAAAAGGAATTATTTCCATAGCAACAAATCCAGGACCTGTTCACTCTGACAGAATTTACAAGACAGTGTATCCCAAGGCTGCGGCTGAGTTCATGCGGGTTTCTGGTTTTGAGGGTTTAACTCCACATGAGGTAGAGCATGTCAATAACAACATATTGCCCCTAATGGGCGAGGGTGAAGGAACGGTCAGAGAAGGAATAAAAAAAGCATCTGAAAAACTAGCAAAAATGAAGGGAATTACAAATGAAAATGAAATCCAAAAATTAAGCTCAACTATTTCATCCCTTCTATCGAAGATTCAACAAATTGCAGAAAAAATACAACTCAATACAAGCAAGATGATAGCTGATGAACAATTTTTGTCGCAGGAGCAGGTCGCTGAGACAGTGCTGGCATTATGTGACAACGAGATTTCTAAAATTCTAAATGGCAAGGTCATACCTGGAGATAGAGTCTTTTATCCTGTAAAACCACACATCACATCAACGATCCCTGATGTTTCTGCGAACTTTAACTCAAAAGTAGTGGTATTTACTGTTGATTCTGTAGATGATTCTGATACCACGCGCTTGGAATTTCTTGCTCAAAGCATACAACAGGCAGGAGGAAAAGTTGTGCTATTGTTTTCAAAAAGTATCACAGAAAAGATCAAAGAACGGTTATCAAAATTTCATTCACATACCATTAACCTTGCAAATCAAGAAGATGTAAGAAAGATGTTCAAGACTGCTTCAGAAAAGATTGGCCCAATCTCAATGATAATTCATGTAACAGGCAAACTGCCTTTATTTCAGAAGATAACCGAAGTGTCAAGAGCACAGTGGGATTCCCTTGTCGACAAATTCATAAACGTGCCAGCAATGATAGGCCAAGAATTTCTCAATGTTTTCGTACCCGGTGGCTCCAAGAATCCACCTCTTTTCAAAGGCAAGTCTGGAACCATGGTCATAATAGGCCCTGATTTACCCACAGGGCCCAAAGTATCAGGTTCAGAGAGAGCAAAAGTAGAGGTCTTTCGCGGTGCACTGAGACCCTTTACTACAACAGTTAATCAGGAGTTAAGTGATGTTCTAAAATCTAATCTCCGCATCTTTCTTGTTCTTCCTGGGAGTATAGATGGAACGGAGCCAAACAATGAACGAATTTTTAATTCGATAAAATATTTCGCCTCAGGAAAAGCTACCTCAAGCTCAGAAGTAATATTCTATCCTGATGAAATCCGATCCTGATGAAAAGATTTTCAGAGCTAAAAGTAGGAGATGAATTTTTTTCTGAAACAAAGATTCCCCTATCAGATCTTGAAGATTATCTAAGATTTTCTGGAATAAAAAACGTACTCTATGAAGACAAAAAAGATACAGAAAGAAAGATTGTGTCAGGAAGGGCAATCTTGGCAAAGATGGAAGGTGAGTTTACACGACTAAAGGATATGTACGGCAATTTACTAATTTTTTATGGCATGGACGGAGATCCATCGTGGAAAGATAGGCACGCAAGATTTCTAAAACATCTATATACGGATGAAAGTTTGAAAATGAAATTTACAATTTCTGAAAAATCTGATCTTAACGATGATTATGGACTCTTGGCTATCGATTTTGAAGGTTCAAAAGAAAATGGTGATCTTGTTGTAGTTTCAAAGCGCAACTTATACCAAATAAAAAAGAACCTATAGTGAATCAATAATGAGTTTTATTGCTGCAACCACCATAACTGCAGAGACTAGGATCTTGAGCTTCTTCTCTTCTACCTCCACAGATAGTCTGCTTCCAACAAGACCGCCACCAAATGCACCAACTGCAAGCAAAAGTGCCTGGTAAAAATCAGGATGACCAAGAATTGAGTGGACTATCATACCTGATGCTGAAGCAAACAAGAGAATGAGTTGTGAGGTAGGGGCAGCAAATCTCATGGAAAGACCCATAGCTATTACCATGAGGGGCACAAACACTATACCTCCTCCAATGCCAAACAAGCTCGATATTATTCCAGCAAAAAAACTCGCGGCAACTGCTAGCACCATAACCTGCTTTGAGGTATTGTACACTTTGGATTCGATCTTTCTTTTTGAATAAATGTATGCGCTAGAGGCCACTAGTAAAATACCAAATAATATCTTAAACAAAGAAGGTGTTATTTGATCCGAAATTAACGCGCCAAGTATAGTTCCTGGAATTGATAGTAAGCCAAGCTTGAGTCCAAGAGAATATTCTATGCGTTTTTGTTTTGCATATGATATTGTAGATGCTACCGCATTACTAAAAGCTGCAAACAGACTATTGCTTGCTGCAAGGGCCGGAGGAAACCCAAAGAAGGTCAAGACTGGCACAACTACAAGTCCGCCCCCAAGGCCGATCATGGATCCTAAAATGCCTGCTGCAAATCCAAGTGGTAACAACCACAGATCATCAAACAATGTAAGCATCAAAGAAAAGGCCACGGATTAATGGTTACGTCAAGCTTAATGAACCAAGAAATACAGCAAAGCTCCTGAAACTACCTAGCAATAAGAAGCTTCCAAGAATAACCTTGTTGGTTGGTTGAAAGTGTCATTTGAAAATGTTTTGAGGCAAGTGGAATCGTATTAGAAGAGCTATCAGGCTTTTTGCCTTGAATATGAAAATCTCGAATGGCATCAACCATATCCTCAACGGTAGCATATCCGCCAGGTTTTATCTTATCCCAGCAATCACAAATCAATTCTTTTGTTACCACACTGAAAATGCTCTTTACCTCTTGCAGATTGCTAAGTGTTGGATCAGATTGTAACGCAACAATGACCAATTGTGGTGCTTTGCTGGACCCAATCATGTGAATATTTCCAAGAAATTTACTGCTTTGATCCTTTAGCTCTGTGGAAGTACAATATTGTACGAGTTTTTGCTTTTCTTTATCAGCCAAAAATGTGCAATATTTGTTGATATCTTCTTGTTTTTTGAGAGTTATAGGTGAAGACATCGAAATTCCTTTAGATTGCAGATTTTCCTTAAGATTCGAGTTGGCCTCAACATATGTGAAATCCAGATCTAATTCTGAAGATTGTGTTATTTTTTCACTTCCAAAGTGGTACCATCCAACTATTGCTGCGATGATTGCAACAGCGACACCAATTCCAGCAAAAACGAATTTTCTCTTCATTACAGCCTCCTGAATTTTTCATTCTTTAATAAAGCAATCTGAGAGATGAAAACTCGTCAATCTTAATTAATGACATACGATTTTTGTGGAATGTTGCGCATAATATTATGTGGGTTTGGTGTAGTGGGTCAGAATTTTGCCAAGCTATTGCTTTCAAGGTCTGAGGACCTATACGCACTTCACGGTCTTAAACCAAGAATTGTTGGAATCTTTGATAGTACCGGCTCTGCTGCATCCTCAGCTGGTCTTGATCTCAATCGGTTACTTGAAGTGAAAAAAAAGTACGGCAGTATAAAAAAATACCATAAAAAGGAAAAAGCTGCAAATGGCCTTGAGATGATAAGTGGCATGGAAGCAGAAGTATTGGTTGAAACTACAACAAGCAATTACAAGAATGCTGAACCTGGAATGTCACATATTATTAGTGCAATGAAAAATGGTTTGCATGTAATTACGGTAAATAAGGGCCCACTAGCTCTAGCCTTTCCCTCTTTGATGGAGCTTGCAACATACAACCAAGTACTCCTAATGTTTAGTGGTACTGTTGGTGGAGGAACTCCGATACTTGATTATGCAAAAAATAGTCTAAGAGGAGAAAGAATAGTATCTTTCCAAGGAATTCTAAACGGTACTACAAATTACATATTAACAAACATGGCAAAAGGCATGACCTTTAAGGCAGCACTCTTAGATGCTAAGAAAAAGGGATACGTGGAAGCAAACCCCTCTCTTGATATAGATGGATACGATGCAGCCGCTAAGTTGGTTATACTTGCAAATTGGATAATGGATATGAAGGTGACCATGAAGGATATTGAACGTACCGGCATCAGTCGTGTTTCAACTTCAGATATTAAAAAGGCAGCTGCCAAAAAATGTGCAATAAAACTAATAGCATCATGCAATAGGGAGTTGTTAGTAGCTCCAAAGGAAATTTCGTTAGACGATCCTTTATGTGTGAATGGTACTTTAAATGCAATCACATTCAATTCCGAACATTCTGGGCAGCAAACTATAATCGGTCGAGGAGCTGGGGGCATGGAAACGGCAAGCTCTATTCTTCGTGATCTGTTGGATATAAAGCAGGAAATGTCTAGACATTGAAATCAAATCTCTTATCGAAAAGCGAGACTCTAGAAACATTAAGAAAAATTTCTTTGCAGTGGAGTATAGAGTTGCCAAAATTAAAGACTTTGATGATTCATGAGATTGAGGATGCTGACAGTTTAGTTACAGGCGATGGTTTTGCCGCAATAAAGATGGGTGAAACATACCTACCTTTTTTGGCCGAGACAGGACTACTTGATAGGTTTCCAAAAATTATTGTTGATATGGGGGCAGTCAAATTTGTCTGCAATGGGGCTACAGTAATGCGGCCTGGAATCAAAAGTTATTCAGAGTTTGAGAAAGATCAAATAGTATGTGTAGCAGAGGAGTCTCGCAACAAGTTCTTGGCAGTGGGAAGATCGCTAGTGTCCAGCAAAGAAATGCCTAATATGGTCAAAGGTGAGGTTGTAAAAAATTTGCATCATGTCTCAGATCGATTTTGGGAAGCGGCAAAAAGCATAAAGAGATAATTATTTTTCAGTAAATTCCCTAATACCGTTTTTATCTGCTACAAGGACGTCTATCCCATCACCACTGGCAGTATCTCTCATAATTGCTGAATGTATTGATTTTAATGCCAACGCAACAGCTTCTTTTTCCTTCATTTCTTTTTTGTACTCTTGGTCCATAACTCCAAGGGCCATTTCTGCTCCCGTTCCTACAGCGGCATAATCATCAGGCAATACAGAGCCTAGAGGATCAAGTGTGTAAATTGCCGGATCTCCATTTACTCCGCCTACGATCACTTGGGTA
>JACQFM010000008.1 GCA_016200035.1 Nitrososphaerota archaeon | reverse complement strand
GCAAACAAAAAAGGAATGGGTTCTATCATAAACAAACTAGGAGAACATCTTACATCAAAAAATCAGGTAGAAAACACATTAAAAGAATATCTCATACTTGTGTCTAATCTGCGCAAATCAAGAATCAAGGGCGGAATATCAATCAAACCCACACAACTTGGACTTGCAAGAAGCAAAAAGGAATGTTCGCAAAACTTTTCGATATTAATTGAAAAGGCAAGTCTTTCACAAATCTTTGTATGGATTGATATGGAATCATCTGAATTCACTGATGGTACAATAGGAATCTATCTTGATCTGTTTGGCAAGTATGAAAGACTCGGATTGGCCCTCCAAGCAAACCTAAAGCGAACTCGAGGAGATTTGATGAAACTGCTTGAACTAGGTGCAAAGATCCGACTCGTAAAAGGCGCATATAGAGAGAAAAACGAACATGCATATCAATCAAGAAACGACGTTGATGAAAATTATCGAAACTTGATGGAGTTACTTTTTGTTGAAGGAAATGAGTTTGGTATTGCAACACATGATTTACAGTTGATTGAGCATGCAATCAACTTATCAAAAGTAAATGAAAAAAAGTTTGAGTTTCAAATGCTCAAAGGAATTCGTGATGAACTCAAGCCCGCTCTTTTAAAGAAAGGATTTCCAGTAATGGAATACATTCCTTATGGAACAAACTGGCTTCCATATTCCATTAGAAGACTAAAGGAGAGAAAACGCAACATCTTGCTCTTGGGGAGCTCCTTTCTTCACTCACATCGAGTCTGAGTCTGTTCTCTCATAAACTGCAAAAGATAGTAGGCCCCGCCAGCCCCCTTGCCTGAGATGCCTGAATCCTTCCAGCCAACAAATGGTTGACCTCCAACAAGGGCTCCCGTTGTTGCACTTGCTGCTCTGTTAGCATATGTGACGCCGGCCTCAATTCTGTTGAAAAATTCCTCAATCTCTTTTTTGTCCTGACTGAATATTCCTGCAGTCAGGCCATAGTTTGATTTGTTTGCAAGCTTTACGGCATCATCAAAATTTTCGTACTCTTGTATGCAAAGAAATGGCAAGAATAGCTCTTCCTTAACGAGCTCATGTTCTTGGGGCAGACCTGTAACAATAGTAGGTTCAACAAAGTGGCCGTGTTGATAATCAGAGTTTCTTAAGATATAGCCACCATATACTATCTTTCCATCTTTTCTGGCAAGCTCAGTAGCCCTTTCAAACTTTTTTACTGCAGCCTCGTTGATCACAGGTCCCAAAAATACATCCTTCTGCCACGGATTTCCTATCTTAATTGATTTGGTTTTTTCCGCAAGTTTTTCCATAAACTGATTTACGACATTTTTTTGAACATATACTTTTGAGCAGGCGCTGCACTTCTGACCCCCATAACCAAAAGCGGCGCGCAAGACAGCATCCGTTGCCCTTTCAAGATCCGCCGACTGCGTTACTATGGCAGGGTTCTTTCCACCCATCTCGGAAATAAAGGGGCGTGGTTTTTTTTCTACAAATGTCGTGAATCCTGACATGCCAACCTCCCTTGATCCAGTAAATGCAATTCCATCCACAAGCAGGCTTTCAATTATTGTCCTTCCAACTACACTCCCAGAACCAGTGACAAAGTTCAGCGCAGCTGGTGTAAGCTTGTGATAAATTGCTTCTACAAACTTGAATGCCGAAAGGGGGGTGTCACTTGCAGGCTTTAGAACCGCGGAATTGCCAGTTATGAGAGCGCCAGAAGTCATTCCTATGGCAATTGCAGCTGGAAAGTTAAATGGTGATATTATGCCCCAGACGCCGTATGGTTTGAGAACACTCCTTGTCTTTTCTGTTGGGCTTGTACTCTTGGTCTCTTTAGAATAGCCTTCATTTAGCTCAATCTGTTCGGCGTAAAATCTCATAAAATCAATGGCCTCATCGATGTCTCCCATGGCCTCCAATCTGCTCTTTCCATTCTCAAAGCACATTATTGCGGCAAGCTTGAATTTATCGGCAGAAAAGGCATCCGCAACTTCTCTGAATATTTGGACCCTTTTCTGGTATGGTGTTAAACTCCATTTGGTAAAGGCTTGCTTTGCTGATTCTATTGCATGTATGGTATCCTCTTTTGTTGCCAAAGGAAATTTTGCAATGATTATTTGTGTATCAGCGGGAGATTTTACATCAAATTGATTTTCAGAATAGATCTCTTTTCCTCCGATTATCATAGGATAGCTTTTACCAAAATCTTTTTTTACAGAATCAATTGCCTGATCAAATTTTCTGTGAAATTCATCTGTCGTATTATTTGATACGGCTTTTGCCCAACTCTTTTCGTTTTCAAACATAGACATCCTACTGACTTACATAATAAATTGATTGTCCATTAGCTTGAGCACGAATTTGTTTGAAACGCGAAACATTTTATCCTTGGATGTAAAGGATGCTTATGCGAAATACTGTCTATCTTGATGCCTTAAGAAAGCGCGAAGAAACTCTGTCTGTTCTAAAAGGTCAAAGATTTGAACAGATAATTCAGGAAGCCAAGAGAAACTGGATCGAATATACTCCTCAAAGACAAGACGTGGTAATTGCGGGAATAGATAGTAGCTATAACAGTACTAAATTCCAGGGATTAGAGCTATGGGTTGTTACAGCTGTATCTATAAAATCTGACGGCTCTATCATAAAGGAATTATACAATCAAGGACTAGGCACGCCAAACCCCGATCTTGCGGTACAAGCAAGCAAGATGGAGATAGATGCTTGTGTAGCCTCAATTGAGAAGGCACACCTTGTGGCAATCGACGGTTCGCTTTACTCACAATTTCTCACAAGACAATCCTCTCTTATTGCAATGCTAAACTCTACGATAAAAAAGAAGAATAACGTATTATTTGTTTCAAAGACATCCGTTACAAGAAACGAGTTTTCAAGTCTAGGTTCTCTTGCCGGTGACATTTTCTACTATAATCATGCAAACAAGAAGCCAGGATTTAGCAAAATTTTTGTGGACAAGGACCTTGGACCTGGAAAGGTCATATCGTCTGTATATGCAAGGCTTCGAGACTCTACGCCACTAATTAAAATTGAGCTACTAGGTTCTGACCACAACGAGTCAGAAATAAAATTACTTTTAGATAGACTTTACAAAAACAGTGTCTCTGGATATCCTTATGCATTAAAGCTTGCACACAACAACTGCAAGATTACCAACGCCGATCTTGCAAGACTTGTTAGTCTTTATGGTCTTGGAAACGAGACTGGATCAAGGGAGGTGCTTGAATGAATATTGGAGTTGTAATAGGCGAGGCCAAGCCAACTGAAGTAACTGCCCAGTCATCACGACCACTTTCTGTCGGTGAATATGTAATCATTGATTCACAAAACGGCAAGCTTCTAGGACTGGTGGAGAGATCAATTGTATCAAGCGACGCACTAGATGATGTGAGAAATTTTGATGAAGCAATGGAAAGCAAGGAAGTAGCAGAGCTAAATGCTCGCGACAAAAACTACAAAGTAAAAATTGGAATCTTGGGATTTTTGGACAAGCTGCAGAAAGGCCAGGCAGTAGTGCCAGCCATACCACCATTACCTGGAACCTCAGTACTTGAAGCCACCCAAGAAGATCTAGGAATTATATTTGCTCCAAAGGGTCAGGAGTGGATTAGGATTGGGGCTCTTTTAAGAAACTCACAGATTGAAGCCAAGATAAACCTCAACAAAATTGTCTCAAGACACGTAGGCATACTTGCCATGACAGGCATGGGAAAAAGCAACCTTGTATCTTTAATTGCAAAGCGAGTGGCAGAGCTTCAAGGAACTCTAATAATTTTTGACTATCACAACGATTACACCAATCTTAATGTGCCAAAGATTAGTGTAACAGACGCAAAAATAAATCCAAGACTCTTGCAGGCAGACAAGCTTGCCGAAGTAATAGAGCTTAGAGAAAACGCTGACAAGCAGCAACGAGTCTTACGTGAATCATTTACAACATCAGTAAAACAAGCAAAAGAATTCTGGTCTGCACTTGAAGACAGTGTCTCTGCGTTTGGTCATACCACAAAAGGATATGCAGATAGTGCAAGCAGAGTGCTGGATAAAATTGATGATGCAAAACAGAGATTCTCTGACATCTTAGATCCAGACTGTGGTGATCCAGTAGATTTGATTAAAGAAGGTAGAGTAAATGTTCTAAGCGTTGCAGAGCTCAGCGAAAGGCAGGCAAACGTAGGACTTGGATATTATTTGCAGGAACTATTAAACGACAGAAAGGATTCTTACTGGGCAAAAAAAGGTAGAAAACTTTCAAGAAAGAGTAGCAAGTTTTTATCGCCAATTTTTGTAATTATTGAAGAGGCTCATGCCTTTATTCCAAAAGGAGAGCACACCGATACAAAATACTGGGCATCAAAGGTTGCAAGGGAGGGAAGAAAGTTTGGCATAGGGCTTGGCATAGTCTCTCAGAGGCCACGAAACATTGATCCAAATGTACTAAGCCAGATGGGCTCTCTTGCAATAATGAAGATAGTTCAGGACGATGACCAGCAACAGATTGCATCAGCAGCAGAATCGCTGAGCAAGGATCTTCTCACCCAGCTGCCCTCCCTTAACATAGGCGATGCTGTACTTGTAGGTCAGTGGGTAAACCTTCCTTCTATAGTACATGTTGACGAAGTCAAGGGCAAAACGATTGGCTCTGACCTAGACGCAGTATCGGAATGGTCACAGTCTACCAAATTCAAAGATATTGCCGCAGAATCGACGCAGGGTCTTATTCAAAAAGATCTATTGTTGGATTAGCACATGATCTTTTCTCATATCTCTGATACACACCTGGGATTTGTACAATACTATTCAGAAGAACGTGAACAAGATGTCTACCATTCCTTTGATCAAGCAGTGGACACATCGATAAGTGATCATGTTGATTTTGTAATCTTGGCAGGAGACATATTTCATGTCCCAAATCCAAGTGGAAAAGCAATACTGGTCTTGGCAAATGCCTTAAAAAGACTCAAACAAAACAACATAGAATCCTTTTTCATCCTCGGAGAGCATGACATCAGTAGAATTCGTGCAACACCAGTGCCATGGGTATATCACAATCTGGAATTCTCAAAATACATAGGATCAGGAAAGCCTTTCCAATACAAAGATGTCCTGCTTGTTGGTTATGACAAACGGAGAAAAAACGAGATCCATAGCTTTGAAGAAGATTTTGCAAAGGCAGATTCTTTGGCAAAAAAGCACTCTGGTCACAAGATTCTTGTCTTACACCAAGGAATAACTGAAATTAACAAGTTTGCAGGTGAGCTAAACTCTGCTGATCTTCCAAAGAACTTTACCTACTATGCAATGGGCCATCTTCATGAGAGGGAGCTAAAGCGGTTCAATCATTTAGGAGGCCCGATTGCCTATCCTGGCTCGATTGAACTTACTTCAAGTGAAGGAATCAAGGACACGCAAAAAGGATTTTACGAAGTCGATATATCGACTCCAGAACCAAGGGCAAATTGGATAAAACTAGACACACGACCACAACTTTCGATAAAAACCAACTTTGATAATCTCAAAGAAGAAATTGATCTGCTTTCAAAAAAATTGCAGTCCTATACTAGAAAACCAATTGTCGAGCTAATAATCAGTGGAGAAAAGATAGAGACTGACAAAGTTCAGTCACAAATTTCAAGAATCTATCCACTTGCACTAAGGTGTTTTGGGAAAGCAATACGAACAGACAAAGTTCTTGGCTCTACGTTTGTAGATAGACCGGCCAAAATAGATGATGAAATGTTAAAACTTGCAAAAGATATTTTAGGTTCAGATCAGCTTGCAAACTTTGCAATAAGAGATCTCTTGCCACTTCTTTCCGCAAATCAAATCGAGGAAGCAAAT
>JACQFM010000046.1 GCA_016200035.1 Nitrososphaerota archaeon | reverse complement strand
GATGATCTAGTGACAATTAGCACACGCTTGAAATATCAAAAAGTCTCCGATTTTATAAAAAATGAAACCAACATTGCTACGTGGCAGGAAAAGGGTTCTTCGGGAAATTCAACCACAACAATGACCATGATTAATCTGAAACGAAAAAAGGGCGAGTCGATAGAAGAAGACGGCACCCATATATCATGCAGATTTCTGGATGAAAAAGGGTATTGCGGCCTTCATCCGGCCAGACCTGGAGTTTGTTTTCTATATCCATTTTCTTCTTGGCTGGAAAATGAAAGGGGTAGAGCAAGAGTACATGCAACTTTTCAATTCACAGGTGATTGTCCCGGCTTCTATCTCTCAAAGTCTATAGACACAATGAAAGAAATCCTTCTCGAATATTCAAAAATAATTTATGACTATAATATGAGTTCAAACAGGACAACGCGTGAAAACTTTGGATTTGTCACCATTGGATTTTAAGCTCTAGCAACTTTTAGCATATCGCCTATGTGAATTTCCATTCCAAATCTTTTTTCATTTTTTTTCATATACATATAGATAGCCAAAAGATCCGCAAAATGCTTTAGCATGTCAAACTTTGAATCCATCTTATTTCTTACAAACGCCAGAACTTTGGAATAAATAGAAAATTTCCTAAGTACCTGTTCCCTGTACCTTTCATTTTTACCAAGATTCTCGATAAAGATATCGGCACAGGTCATGCTTGGTATAATTCCTTCGCCTAAAAGTGGATAAACAGTACCAATGGATTCTCCAACTCCAACGACCTTTCCATGGTAAAAAGGTTCGCACATATCCGGTGTGGCAAGCCTAATGGGCCGCCCTACTGTTTTAATTATTTTTCCACCATGCTTTTTTAAGAAAGCATTTGTCTCTTCCACATGTTTTTTATTTTTGTCCCCTGCTCCTATGTGCGCATATTTCTTACCTAATGGAAAGTACCAAAAATATCCACTAATAGAAGAAAACGGTTTTAGATAGAAATCATCAAAGGGGACATGGTCCTCGTATTCTATCTTATACTGATAGGTGGGAAGGTAAAAATCTCTTTCAGGTTTTGGAAGATAAGATCTGTAAAAACCTGTAGCGTCTACAATTAGATCGAATTCGGAATTCAAATCCTCAATCTTTGGAGTAGTGTTATAGTGTATCTTGCATCCTTTGGCCATATCTTTGATAAGTTGTATTTTGTCATAGGTACACAGGCCCATCAGTTTTATGTTAAATCTTTCAGAATTCATGTCGATGTACATGTTTTTTCCATCATGTGTGACATAATAATTAAAATCAAGCTCACACTTTTCTGCAAATTTTTGCATTGGACCCTTTGTGGTACCCCACGCACATATAGAATCATGAGCTTCTTGTGAAGATCTTTCAAATCCTACAACTTCGTGTTCCTTTTTTAGTCTAGATAGAAGATATCCGCCGGCAACTCCGATTCCTACTATCGCTATTTTCAATTAAATCATCTTCTAAAATTACCTAATAAAAGGATGTGTGATTATAACATAGTATAATATTTGACAGCATATAATATGTTAAGAGATTCACAAATCATTCAATAAATATGGCAGGTTTGAATGGCCTTGCAGATCTGGCTCTATTTTTTGGATCAGATCTTTGAGGATCAGATTCTGAGAATACTTGCAAATTGACACCCAAGTCTTTTTGCACTAGAGAAGATAATTCTGTTAATACCTTCTTTTCGTCAATATGAAACATTTTCTCCTTTAACTCTCTTAATTCTATGGGTTCTGAAAGAATATCATTAACGATTTTTTTAACAAAATCTGGATCATTTTTTACAAAAGCCGTTTCCTTATCTTCAATTAACAATTTTATGAGGACTCCTATTTTCGTCTCCCCTTTAGTCACATTCTTGAGTATTTTCTCATACGCTTTCATTTTCCATGGGTCTGCTGTATATAGAATGATTTTTGTTGGCGTAATTTTGGTCACCTTTAATATGTTCTTAATATCCTCAAGTGTTGATTTTAGAAGATTTTCTGATTGTAGTGATATGGGATCAATTTTAGTTTCGGTAATTACTGGCCATGATGATCTTGACGCAGTTCCATCATTTCCAAGTTTTTCCCACATCTCTTCTGCTACATGTGGTGCAAAAGGTGAAAGCATAGTAACTCTTTTTGATAAAACATCGTGAAGTATACCTTCAACATCTGTTCTATTCTTTGCTTCAATTCTCTTTAAGTACCATTGAATATCAGAATCAATCTCATACAAAATCTTATGTAACGCTTCTCTCACCCTCATTTTCTCCATAGCTAAAGTAGTTTCACAAACAATTTGCTCTAATCTACTTTCTAACCATCTATCTTCTTGTTGAACAGTGGTAGTTTCTTTCTGCTTGTATTTTGAACAGCCTTCTAAAATAATTTCTAGTTTATTTCTAATTCCTTTAACTGCATCTAGATTAAAATCCGCATCTTGCAAGAGCTCAGCGGAAATTAAGATCGCAAGTCTGATAGGGTCAGCTCCATAGGTTTGTATTGCATCTCGAAGAGGTATAATATTTCCCATAGATTTTGACATCTTTGCTCCCTCCATTAGAACAGAACCATTGACTACTATTTCCTCTGGCCAGTACTTTTTAGGAAAGATAGCTATGTGATTGAATACAAAAAAAGTCAAATGATTTGGAACGAGGTCACGTCCCGAATGTCTTGCATTCACAGGATAAAAATATTCAAATTCCTCCCTAATGATTTCTAAAAGTTCTTTGTCAACTTTGCACTCATGAGAAATCTTATTTTTATCTCCTTTACCTAAGAATACATACTCAAAAAAATCATCATTAAGATTTTCCGCGGTGATTTGTTTTTTGTTTACGTATTTTGCAAGGATATAATATGCCATATAAATTACCGAGTCTGACAAACTTTCAACTATCCAGTCCTTGTCCCAGGGGAGTTTTGTCCCTAAACCATGTTGTCTAGCGCATGCCCTTTCACGGAGCCAGTCTATAACATAATTGAATTCATTGCGTATTTCGTCTGGTAAGATCTTCATTTCATTGATCCAAGTATGAGCTTCCTCTTTCCATTTTTTACTAGAATAATCTAAAAACCACTGATCATTCAGTATTTTTACAACACATTCAGTGCCACATCTGCATCTAATTGGTGCATCATTCAATTCGAATAGTACGTCGGCATCTTTGTTTTGCAAAATCCAATTTTTTACCTCTTCCTTTGCCTCTGCCACCATTTTCCCTGCAAACTGACCGGTGTTGTCCTTTAGCCTACCTGCATAAAACTCCTTACTGTAGAGTTCTTTTGTCGCTTCTTCCAGATACGGGCTGTTTTGGTCTTGTATTTTGAATTTTTGAATAACATCCTTTGCGGGGACCTCTCCGTAACCATTCGTTTCGATGATTGATATAGGATTGATTGATTTTGCTGCGTTGAGAAGATTTTGGTCAATCTTGTTAATACCTTTCTTAATATCTTCCAATGCTTGGTAATCGAAGGGAGCATGAGCGGGAACTGACATTACTATTCCTGTGCCATTTTCGCTCTTTACGAAGCTTGCCGGAAATATTGTCACTTCTTTGTGTGTTTGAGGAACTCTTACTTTTTTGCCAGCAAGTTCTGAGCCTTTTATTTCTCCAAGAAGACTTACCTTTTTGTCCAAAAATTCCAGTTTCCTAGCGCATTCTGGACTTAAGATCCAATCTTCGCCATTAACTTTAGCTTTTTTGTATACGGTATCCGCATTCACCCAAAGATTAGTTACACCAAATATGGTTTCTGGTCTTAGAGTCGCAGTAGCCAGTATGTAGTTTTCAAGTCTGAATTTGACTAGAACGTACTCAGTAAAGTTTGGTTCTACATCACCCAATGTGTCATGTTGCGACACTGGATTCTGATCCTTTGGGCACCATCCAACAGGATGAGATCCTTGTTTGACAAGATTCTTACTTCTTAATTTTCGAAATTGCCATTCTATGAATTTGTTGTATTCAGGATCGATAGTTGTGAATTCCCGTCTCCAATCTATTGAAAATCCCATCTCTATCATGCCTGCCTTGATCTCTTGATGAAAATAATCTGCAATTTTGACAGGCTCTGAAAACTCCTTAATGTTTTGCACTGGCACTTTGTAAAGCGTTCGGAAAGCTTCGATTAGATCCTTGTCATTCTCCTGAATCCTTCTTGCCATCCCAAGAATTGGGGTTCCAGTATAATGAAATCCCATAGGAAAGAGAACATTGTATCCACGCATCCGCATAAATCTCGCATGAACATCTGCTAACGTGTATGTTCTTCCATGACCTATATGTTGAGGAGAATTTGGATATGGGTAAGCAACAGTTACAAAGAATTTTTTTCTAATACTGACATCCGACTCAAAGTACTTCTCTTCACGCCATCTTCTCCTCCATTTATCTTCCATTAAAGGCCAATTTATCACAAAATCACTTTTCCAAAATTGCTTGTTCTACAAGAAGAAGGGCATCTTTTATCCTAGTAATTTCTTTACCACCACCTTGAGCAAAAATATTCGTTCCACCACCTGATCCACCAAGTACTTTTGAAACATCTTTTACGAGGCTTCCAGCTCCCTTAATTTTTGCTGCCTCAGAACCTGCCAAAACAATCACCTTTATGACATCATCTTTCAAAATCAATGCACAATATATCAATGATGAATCAAGCTTGGTTGCCTGTTCTCCTACTGCTATGTGAAATTCTTCATCAAGCTCTTCATCTACGGTGGTGTAAAGTTTTATTTTTCCTAGATTCTTAGCTTCCCCAATAGCTGTTTTTGCAGCCGATAGTGAAACTCGTTTTATTACTTGTTTGAGTTTCCTTTTTGAAGAATCGGAATCCTTCATAGCATTTTCAAACGATTCTATGAGTTTTTCCCTACTGGACCCCAAAGTCCTTACAATTTGTGAAATCTTTTTTTCTTGATCCTGAATGTACTTTATTGCAGCATCTCCAGAAACAAACTCCATTCTCACAACTCCATCCTGTATCCTTTCAGCTTTTGTTATCTTTACAAGTCCAAGCTCTCCAGTCTTTTTAACATGCGTTCCACCGCACGCTTCAACATCAAATCCATCAATGTTTACAATCCTCACGGATTTTACTGGAACTACTCCGCCTTGGTATATTCTAAATCCAAATTTTTGTTCTGCTTGACCCCGTTCATATTCATTTATGGTGATTGTCAGGTTTCTTCTGATAGTCAGGTTTGCCAAATCTTCTATCTTTGCGATATCTTCCTCTGATAGGTTAGAATGATGAGTTATGTCAAGTCTTCCGTAATCTTTTTCTTTGAACGCTGAGTGCTGCCATACCCATGAACCTAATGTGTGTCTAGATGAAGAGTTGAGTACATGCGTGCTAGTGTGATGCCTTGTTATTCCATATCGCCGCAGCACATCTATAGTACATCGAACCCTCTCTCCTTCCTTCGGGGCTCCTCCTTTGACCTCATGTACAACAATGTTCCCATGCTTATTCACATCTATGACATCAAAAGAACCAATTTTTCCATGGTCAGGTTCTTGGCCTCCGCCCCTTGGATAAAAAGCAGTTCTATCTAAGACGATAAGTTTTTTGTTTATTACTTTGAGCACTTTAGCATCAAATTCGCTTGGATCTTCTTTATAATATAACAAGTCGGTATCAGGTACTCCATCTAGGAACAATTCCTCTTTTTTTTCTGCCTTTTCTGACTGATGGAGTTCAGACAATCTTTCATAAAAAGTGGATGGAATCTCAGAAATTATTTGCAACTCCTCAAGGAAGTCCGGTGTAATGCCATCAGACTCGTACAATCTGATTAGGTCATCCACACTAAGTTTTTTATCTTGAGTTTTTATTGCATTTGCAATGCTTTTCATTCTTGTTTTTGATTCGGTATATCTTTCCCTTTCTATTCCAATTATGGTTTTCACATCATTTCGTGTTTCCTCTAATTCAGGATAGGTTGACTTTAGGTAGTCAATATGCATATCTGCGAGTTCTTTAAGATCTAAATTCCAGCCAAGTCTATCCATTGTTGCCACCACTCGTCTTAAAATCATTCTTAGATTGTATCCTCCACCAACATTACTTGGCAATGCTCCGTCAGAAATTGCAAATACCAAAGTTCTTAGATGATCTGCTATCAAGTAAATCCCTTCAAGAGGAACTATAACTTTATTGAATGTCGCGTTATCTATTCCAGCTTCTTTTGCGGCTTTTTTTCTCACAGTTACCAAATCTTTCGATTCTCTCAGATTTTTTGATACTGCAGTAAAATAGCTGGATAACATGTCCACCTTGGCGTCCACACCCATCATTTCTATCAAATTCTTTGTTATAGGACCAAAGCAGCAGTCATATGCGGTAGGAGTTCCCATAGTTAGCCAAGCAAACCTCTCGAGACCAGCTCCCATATCAATTATTTTTTGATCCAATACCGAATAATTCGTAAGATCACCCTGAAATTCTGTAAATACGG
>JACQFM010000051.1 GCA_016200035.1 Nitrososphaerota archaeon | reverse complement strand
CTCTAAATAAAATGCCTTTTGTGGGAAAATCTGGAAAATCGATAATTTTTTCTTTAAGATTCACATTAGCTAGGCAAGGTGGGGTCGTAAAAAGTATTTCTAATTAAGAATAGCAACTATTTTACTGTAAACGTTGTTTCAACAGTCTTTGTTGGAGCTTGTACATGTATTGTGTATGTTCCTGGACTGAAGTTTGGGGGAACCTGCCATACAGTATCATAATCGCCACGGCTTGTCGATGTTATGCCAAGTCTTTCAATCTCAGTTTTTTCAGATCCAAGTATAGTAATGATTAGATTGGATGACTGGCCCGCTCCACTCCCACCAATATTCACAATGTCACCTACTCGATATTCTGGCGGGTTTTTATCCAGAACTATTGTCATATTTTCTTCTTTGGTCTTTACTGTAAGTTCTTTTGTTACATGATTGACACCACTCTGTGCTTCTATTACCCAGACTCCTTGCTGAGCATCGCCAGGAAATCGGAAAACGGTTGATGAGAAAATTCCCTTCTTATCGCTCAAGACATCTATAGATTTTATCTTATTTCCATTGGGATCCTTTAGAGTAATAGTTAGTATCGAGTTTGGACTTGTTTCACCCAGAAGCAAAATAGGGTCACCTGGAAGGAAAGCATCTTTTATAGTTTTAATGGTAATGGAACCGGATCCAGTTTGCAAACCAACTGAGAACTTTGTTTCAACTTTCTCGTTTCCTCTTGTAATTACTGCGGAGTATACTCCGGGAGAATATCCATCCACTTTTAGTGTATAGCTATACAGACCATCGAGTCCTATGATGATTGTATCAGCAAATTTCTGTTTGTCAGATGGATCGATTATAATTAAACTAACTTTGGAAGATGGTTGTCCTCTAATGTCAATTATCGCCTGTTCTGAAGTTTTGTAATTTACTTGATTCATTTTTATTATGAGTCGAGGTTGAGGTACTGAGCCAACACCAAAAAGTACTACCGTTTCTTCGCTTTGCTGTGTTACACCAACGATGTACGTTCCTTTCTTTGCAGCAATGTCAAGCTTGTATTCAAAATATACCTTGCCATCGTTACCGACCTGAATTTGCTTTGTGTATAACTCTAAGCCAGTAGGTTCCTTGATAACAAACTGTATATTTTGATTTGGTATAGCTGTACCATTTATAATTACAGTTTCACCCGCTTCATACTTTTCCTTTAAAGGAGCCAAAGTAATCTTGCTTGTAGTCTCAACCTTGTATGGATGAATAACAACATTCTTGCCATCTGTAACCTTTATCAGATAATCTCCAAGGGCACGGTCTATTGGGACCACATGTGATAAGGAATATGCACCTGAACTGTCTGTTTTCACTGCAGAGGTGGTAATGCTTTTGCCGTTCTGATCTTCTATGGATATAGTCAATGTTGTCTCAGGTGGACCGGTTCCGGAAATTGTCTTTGTGTCTCCCCTGTGGTATATATTATCTGCATTAACAGTCAACTTCACATTCTGAGCAGGCGCAATCCTTGCCATAGACTCCTGTATTCTAAGACTCATTACTTTTTGGTTCCCTAAAGTATCTTTGACAACAAAATCGGTCCTATCTGGTTGTTGATTTTCTGGAACCTTTGCAGTTACTACAAAATTACCCTTGTTACTACTAACAAAAGATGTAATCTTGTTGCTACCAATGTAGAAATCAAGTTTCTCATTTGGACCAAACCCTTCTCCAACAACACGCATAGAAGCACCAACTCTCGGTGTACTTGGTATGAGTTTGAAAACTGATTTTTCAGAGATTGGTTGAGATTGCTCCACATTGTTATTTTCTTTAGATGTGCCACCTTGAGGTGTCGTACTTCCCTCTGATGAGCTTTGGGCAATGCTTGATCCTGAACCTAACTCAACGCCTTTTTCATCTAATGCTTTCCATTTGAAGACTGCGTTTGGTTGTGATGTTTTAATGGTGAATTTTATTGATTGACCGGCTTTGAGCGAATCTGTTGAAGTAAATGTCATGACATCGGCCGAAGTCTTTTTTCCAAACCAACTATTCTCTGTTTGAAATGATTCAATACTCCCACCTCTTTCAGTCTCCAAAATTATTGATTTTATCGCAGAAGTGCTTTTATCACTATTCTTGAATTCTAGGATTGTGGCTCCGCTAATTTGAGTAGAAGCAACTGTAATAAATTCAGACGCTGCTTGGGTGCTTACAAAAGGAACCAATGTACCAGCAATTAGTAAAAAGAGCAGAAGAATTGCTTTGCTAAATTTATCGGCCATAGGAAAACACAATCTTTCTCTAAATTAAACCTTAACCAGCTATCGTAGCAAAACTCTCATTTTTTTGAGATTTGAAAAGTATCAATGATGAGTAAAGTACAAATTTTAGCTTGCCCAAGATTTGCATTTATCTTAAACGAGTAACTGTTTCTGATACGATGTTTTGATTTTGTCGTATTCTTTCTGCAATCAGGCGATACAATGCTCTGAATTGGTCTTTAGTTTTGTCAGACAGGAATTCTGCTTCATCTAACGCAATCTTCTCACATATGTACCTGCAAATCTCTTCTGCATCAAACTTTTCCCAACCTAGATACTGATTTTCTTTCCAAATATCATTTAGGTTATCTACAATACTTCTTTTTCCTCTTGCTTTAACTTGGTCCTTTATCAAGTTCGTATAGCCCTCCTTTCTGAGCTTGACTGCATAGGTTTGATTGACAGCATATAGGTAATCTTCATCAACTATCAAGTCTTCGATTGCTTGTTTTGGTTGCCCACCAAGTTCAAAAAATATTATCTGAACTGATTTGAATCCATTTGCTTGAAGTAATGTCGAAATCTGTCTTGATTCTTCTGTATTATCAAGAAGTGCAAAGGTGTTGTAACCATGGTTTCTATAAAATACAGCCAGAGGTAGAACTGAGTTCTTGTTATAGGCTGGAACTATATTTAGTGGGTTCATTGAAAGATTTGGATCTTTCAAAAACTTGTCAAACGCATTAAGATACATGGAATGTGTCATTGTCTCTACGATAATGACTGGCCTTGAATTGTATCCTATCTCTCTGTCTGATATTGATTCTACCAAGCCCCTCGAAAGACCGTAAAGGATTGGAGTTAAAGTAGTATCATCAGCATTCCAATAATCATAGTATATGTGACTTAGGTGCTTCCTTTTGTCAAGCTCCACCACTAGTAAATTGCCAGGCGTATAATCAAATATCATAAACGGTGAATGCGTAGCATACAAAATTTGATTTGAACCTGCAAGTCCTTTTAACAAATCGGAGATTCCGCGTTGTTGAATTGGATGGAGATTTCTCGCAGGCTCATCAAGTAGCAGAATGGCTTCCTTGAGTTCAGATCTTTGAGTCTCAGCTGCAAAGTTTACTATAAATGAAAATGTCCACTTGAATCCTTCAGCTCTTCTATTTAAGAGCCCTGTATTTGTTACGGTCCCATCTTTGTGAACATCAGAGATTACCACGCTCAGTATGTTTCCTGGGTTGAATCTTAGCTCAACATGAATCGGATCTCCTTTCCATGCAGGGTTGAGTCTGTCTGTGAGCTTCCTGCTTGCAGTGTGTAAGAGTTTTATCAACCTTGAAGGACTATTTTGAACTTCCTCGAGTTTATCTGTGTCAAGTTCAGCCAAGTAAAACAGGTTCTTGACAGTCTCTGCTTTGTCAAATTCCTCGATGTACTCTAGTCCTTTTGGTCTAATACCCCTAGTTTCCTTCAGAAATTCATCAAGATCAATATTTCCTAAGATCTTCTTGTAATCTGAAAAGTATACAAATCTAGGATGAAATCTTTCCTCGACAAAATTTTCAAGAGCAGACCTTTCACTTGTACCTATAAGAAGCGTATCGTAGGTATGGTCTAAATCTTGGTAGATCTTTTCCCATTCATTTATTACCTTTCTTTCGTCGGAAGCAAGCAGATAGATTTGGTTATTGAATTCAGCCATCATGCTGTTAAATGCCTCCCTTGTACGTGGTGCATGACCAGACAGGAATTTGGTATCAAGTCTTATGCGTATTGGATTTGGAACAGATGAAACAAAGTCTTCTATTTTAACAATAAAATTTTCCCAAGAATTTAATCTCTTATTTGCATCTTCACTGATTTTCACATTTCCAAAATCATATTGAACGTTAGGATTCATCTGCGTCCTGTATAGTTTTACTGTCTTAATTTCCGCTAAATTGGGAAATTTTTCCTGAATTAATTTCGTTTCCTTCTCACTTAGTTCAAACTCACCCTCTACCACTTTCATTTCAGATTTTAGTTCTTCTGACATCTCATCACACAAATCAAGCTCGGACACTTTTGCATCCTTGTTAAGCAACGTAAGTGCCTCAAGTATCGTGGTTTTTCCGCTTTCGTTCTTACCTATGAAAGCAGCTAAATCACCAACTTTTATTTCGCTTGAATCATGAATACAACGAAAGGCACGAACCCTAAACTTTCTAAGTCGCATCTAGCGGCTATTTCCTAGTCCTCGATTTAACTCATTCGACAAAATTATCTGCTACAAGACGTTATCTTTTGACTAAATAGATATAAAGGAATTAGAGATGTTAAATTATAAAATGGCAGTACAAAATGTAGCTCTACTTGTTTTTCTTTTTCCAGTTGTGATATCCATAGGATTTGGTGCAATCGTTTTAACTGATGTTTTGTCTCAACCAAATCGAGAACTTAACATGTGGCCCTTTGCCAATTTGATAAAAATACCAATTCAAACTGGAGATAAAGATATTGAAATTCAGGAACTACAACGAACATATGCAATTAATTCGCCCATTCAAATCAAGGTATTGATAAGCGACCAAAACTTTGACTGTGGTGACCTTTACATCACCATCTATGATGAGAAGACTTCACCAAAACAAGTTGTGAAGCAACATGGCTATTTCTCGCAATGCTTTGCTAAAGGGAATTTACCTTTGCCAATAGGAGATCAATTTTTAACAAATATCGACAAAGCTGGAAACTATGAAATTGTAGCAGAAATGAATGACAAGAATTACCAGAAAACGATAACTAAGGCTGCAAAGTTCAAAGTCCAGTAAAATAAATGCTATATTATATATTACTTTCAGGCGATTGAATAGATGATATAATATGCAGTTATCTAGAGGACTTTATGGCTAAAAAGAAGGAAGAAAAACTCAAGAAGCGAGGCAGGCCAAAGTCTAAAGAAAAGAAGGTGTTGATGAAAAAGACGGTTGTTGAGAAAAAGCAGATTGCTAAAAAGGCTGTCAGACAAGACGAAGTGGAGGAAGAATTTGACGAGGAAGAAATTGAAAACTTTGAGATCAAAGGACTTGATATGGAGAAGCTCACAACTAGAGTTTGTAATATCGTTGCAGAACACGGCGATGATGGAATCTTTCAAAGTGATCTGTGGAAAAAACTAAAGCTTACCAGCAGGGATGGTTCAAGGCTTGCACTAAAGCTTGAGAGACGTAATATCATAAAACGCGAAAAGGTTTTGGAAAACGGTCGGTGGACATACAAACTAAAGATTGTAAAAATGCCGGTTAGTACAGCGACAATTGAAGCTGCACCATGTTTAATTTGTCCAGTAGAACAAAAATGTTCACTTGAAGGTGAAGTAAGCCCGCGAACATGTCCGTTGATTGAACAATGGGTTATTACTGAATTTACTGATTTAAAAAAGAAAAAGAAATGAAGCTACTAGATGCTAGAAGGGACTACTACAGAAGATTAGCTCATCAGGAAGGTTACAGAAGTAGGGCTGCCTACAAATTAAAAGAACTAAACAAGTCATATCGAATAATTGGTCCTGGCTTCTATGTGCTTGATCTGGGATGTTCACCTGGAGGTTGGACACAGGTTGCGGCTGAACTTGCAGGAAATAAAGGCAAGATAATGGGTATCGATACTTCATACGTG
>JACQFM010000050.1 GCA_016200035.1 Nitrososphaerota archaeon | reverse complement strand
TTGCACCAGATTCTTTGTCAAAACTTACTGAAACCAATGGCTTTCAATCCTCCTTTGTCTGCCCACATTGCTGTAATTATTGTAACAGAACTATTAATCTTGCTATGTATGAGTACGAGGTATGGCTGCTCTTTTATGAGAGGATCTTTACTTTTACCAAAACTCTTGTAGTTTTGTCTCTCTTTATCATAAAACGTTTCTAGTGGATCATTGATCACTTTTTCTATATCTTTAATGTCTATGCCTCTTTCTTGAATTCTCTGACGACAATGTGTTGTCAACTTTATGCGGATACCCATCGGCTCCACACAAAGTATACTGCTTTTTAAAGATTCTTGAAATTTAGCAAGATTCTTTGTTCACAATAATCTATATCCTAAAAACCAGAAAAATCTGCTTAATGTTAATTATTTTTGAGTAATCTCATACTAGAGACTCGTCACTTACACTAAGAGGTTTTCTTCCCATAAAACCTTCGTCTTTGCCATGCCAGAACTTTATCTCAGTCTCTCCTTCTTTCCAGCAAAGCCACACCTCTTCGTTAAATCTTATAGATGGAAAATCTAGGAGGCCTTCTTCGACACTTTTTATCATTACACCCGTATTTTCTAAATCCTCAATAGATTTGTAATAGTTGGATATGGCAGAATTGAGTTCCTGCTTTTTAATTACATAATCTTTAAAGCTAGACATGTATCGAGGGTTTGTTTCCATCTCAGTCTGAATTCTAAGAACCTCATTTTTCAAGTTAATAATATTCTTGAACTTTTTGATTACAGATGGGAGCATCTCATTTGCTTGCTTTATTGTAAATTGAGAAAACATCGATAAAATAAAAGAACGACCCAATTAAAAGCATATGGTTGGACTAACTTTTTTTTACACGATTTAACAAGAAGAAATTACTTCTGCTATCATTCTTGACGCAAGATGTGATGTCCTGTCCTTAATATCGTAGCCAGGGCAAACTTCCATTATGTCCATTCCAACGATTCCATGGCTTACAATTGACTTCAATAAGTAAATAGCTTCAATATTGCGTAGGCCACCTGGTACTGGTACCGATACGCCAGGAGCAAAGGCAGGATCTATTGCATCCATGTCAAATGAAATGTAAACGTTTTTTCCGATTTTATTTAATATGGTTTTTTCAATTTCTACTAAACCATTTTTTAATACATCAAGGGGGCTGATCACAGTAAGATCGTACTTTCTGATATTATCAATCTCTTCCTGCTCTGGCGTTCTAATTCCTATCTGCAAGGATGACTTTAAATCTATGAATGGCAGGACGTCGTAAAATACTGAGCCATAGTAGTTTCTTGTGGAGCTGTTAAAATCAGGATGAGCGTCAAAGTATACCAGAGATAAAGCTCCTTTATTTTTTGAAAGTGACTTTACTATTTCTACAGATATTGAATGATCTCCGCCAATTGATATTGGCATTTTTGACTTTGAAATAATTTTATCTATGACTTTGCCTACTTCGACCTTTTTGACGTTGCCGTAATCGAATATTTTCTTTTTTATGCCAGAAAGTGGAAGGCCCAGTGTAGTTTTTCCATCCCGTGTATAGGTATCTCTGAGAGAAGATATCTCACGTATCTTATCTGGAGCCTCAGACGTTCCCTTTCTGAGAGCATGTGATTTTGATTCATCTGGTATGCCTAAAATCACAATATCGGCATCATCAAAATTATCAGTGTTTGCCCAGCAAAGTTTCATTTGTATTATCAGAATTGGTGATTATTAAAAATTTAATTCCAATAACTCAATTCTTAACCATAAAAATGGATTTTAGCATCAACGAAACTTATCCGACATCCCCTACAAGTATTCGTTGCCTTACTCCTTTACTTGACAGAACAAGAGCGCCATCATAGTCAACTTGAATAACTTTTCCTTTTATAGCACCAGTTGGAGTTGATACACTGATTTTCTTACCAATAATTGAGGATCTTTTCGTCCATTCTCTTATCAATTGTTGATAATTTTTGTTCAAGATCAATCGATAGATATTTTCAAGTTCATAAAGTAAGATTTGCACAAATTTGATTGGATCCGATTTATCATTTTTTCTAGTAAGAGTAGTAACTCCGTAATAGTTCTCGGTACTTTTGATTTTCTTGTCAATTTGTTCAGGATTGATTTTAAAATTTATACCTATTCCTAATACCAAATATTCTATTTTGTCTGATTCTACAGAGGCATCAACTAACATCCCAGCTACTTTTTTTCCTCTAAGCGTAACATCGTTTGGCCATTTTAATTTCGGCTTTAACTTTAGTGATTTTTCAATTGCAATGGCAACCGCAAGAGAAGCAAGAAGGGGAAAAAGTGTGACGTTTAGAATTTCAAAATTGGGCTGTAGCACCAATGACATCCATATTCCGCCACTTGGCGAGACCCATTTTCTATCAATTCTACCTCTTCCATGAGTTTGTTTTTCAGAAACTATGAGAGAGCCGTTTTCTTCTGGTTTTTTAGCTAGTCTAACTGCATATTTTTGAGTAGAATCAATAACATCAAAATAATAGGCTCTTTTGCCAAACACTTGGGTTTTTAGTCCGTCAACAATTTCCCAAGGGAGAAGCAATTCTGTTTTCTTTGTCAACCTATAACCTAGCTTTGCTTTAGAGTCAATTTTGTATCCGAGGCGTTCTAGTTTTTTAATATGCTTCCATACTGCTGCCCGACTAAGTTTAAGAGCCTCACTTATGTCCTGACCTGATAAATATTCGGTTCTGTGAGATTTTAGTAATGTTACTATCTTTACAAGAGAATTATTATCAAACGAAGTATACACGAGGCGACTATGTCTAATCTAGTAATTACCTTTCCTTTTGTAAAAATCAGGACTATTCATTTAGGAGTTTTTTAACAAGATCCTCAAGATCTTCGCTTTGGCCAAATGTGGTTTGATGAAGAATCCCTTTCTTGTCTATTAGTATAGAGGATGGCGTTCCTTTAAGACTATATTGTTCAAAAGTTTCAGCTGCATACTGTTTGCTACTAAGATACTGTTTTGCACGCTCAATAATTTCAGCCTTGTATGGTTCATCGTAAGATTCAAAATCTGTCACATTTTTTACAATTAGGTCCATAATTCTACCTTGACTTATCACTCCTGTTTCTTTTAGTAATGAATCCATTGCCACGGGGAAGGGAATCTTGTATGGTAGAAACTTGTTTTCTTTTAGCTGCCCATGCTGACCTAGTAAATTGCGTGTTTCACCAATTACCTCACCAGTAGTTAGTAGCAATTCCAAATTTTCAAGGGTATTTTTATCATAATCTTCAAACGCAGTTGCAAGAC
>JACQFM010000055.1 GCA_016200035.1 Nitrososphaerota archaeon | reverse complement strand
TTCTTGTATCCAGTACTGGCAATTCATCTATACAGAAGAGACCATGCTTGGCCTGCATCAATTGGCCAGGTGAGTAAGACTCTATTTGGTACATCTCAACTCCTTTTTTTACAATTTTTACCGCATCTATCTGACCAACCAAATCCTTAACGGAAATATCCGGTGTTGCTAGAACATACTTGTACCTTTGCTCCCCTTCTATCCATTCTATTTTGGTATCAAGCTTGTTGTCTCGAATCTTTTCCATGCTATTGGGATCTATGTAGAATTTTGGCGCAGATGTTGCATTGTCCTTATCCTCCAAAAGCGAGATCATTTCCTCTTGTGGTAAATCCATTGGAGAATCATTTGTTATGCTCCCCTTGATTACAGGTATAGGAGAAAGAAGATTCTTGGATATGGTTTGCGCAATTTTTGTTTTGGCTTGACCTATCTGACCAATCAACATTATGTCATGACATGCCAGAATAGCCCGGTCTAATGCAGGAATTACATCATCTTCAAATCCTATGATTTCTGGATATTTTTCCTCATTCCTCTGCATTTTAAAAATAAGGTTATGCCTAAGTTGTTCTTTTGCACCCACAATTTTGTAGTTTATTTCCAACAAGTCTCTTAGAGTCTTTATTTGTTTATAGTCCTCTGGCAGACCGGCCACTATCTCCGTATATTTTGCCATAGAAGAATAGCCCTGTTTTACAAGGTCTGAAATTTCATGTTCCAATTGGTAAATTAAGCTAAAAACGAATTTAAAGTATTGTCTGCTTTAGCATGGTTTTTATCCGGGGAAAAGGGAATTTTTGCTCACTTGTCTTCACAAGAGTACAGACACATTGTAAGGATTGCAGGAAAAGATGTTCCTGGAGCAAAAAAAATGATAATTGGAGTCGGTCAAGTGAGAGGAATTGGTTACAACTTTGCAAAGGCCATTTTGGATGTGTTAAAGATAGATCAAAATAGCAATATTGGATTTTTAACTGACTCTCAGGTAGAGTCAATAGAAAAGGCAATGCGAAATCCATCGTCTTTTCATATCCCTCCTTGGTTTCTAAATAGAAGAAAGGACATTGACTCTGGAAAAGATCTGCATCTTATTACTTCTGATATAGAATTTAACGTTAGAAATGACATAGAACGAGAAAAAAATACAAACAGTTGGAGAGGTTTTCGTCATACTTATGGATTAAAGGTAAGAGGACAACGAACTCGTACAACAGGAAGAAAGGGCGGTGCGGTTGGAGTACGAAAGGGAGGTAAGATTCTTCCACCAGGTGCAATTCCTGCCGAGGGTGCAGCACCAGCAGAAGGAGCAGCGGCACCAGCTCCAACTGCTACAACTACAGCTACTCCAGCTAAGGGTTCAGCAGCACCTTCAAAAGAGACAAAACCAGCATCCCCTGCTAAACCAGCGGAGAAAAAACCAACAAAGTAGGTGAATTGATTGGGAGATCCTAAAAATCCTCGTAAAATTTGGAGAAAGCCAAAGAGACCTCTGAACTATGATTTACTAAATGAAGAACTCTATGTGCTCGGTACCTTTGGGTTAAAAAATAAACGTGAGCTATGGAAGGCTCATACTGAACTTTCAAGGGTAAGAAATCAGGCAAGATCATTGTTGGCTTTGACTCAGGAAGTAAGGGAAAAAAAGGAACCAGCTCTTATGAAATCTTTGACAAGAGTAGGATTAGTAAAAGAAAACTCTACGCTTGATGATGTTTTAAATTTGAAAGTAACTGATCTTCTTTCTCGCAGACTGCAGACAGTGATCCAGAAAAAGGGATTTGCTAAAAGCCCATATCAGGCAAGGCAAGCTGTAGTTCATGGTCACATCATGATTGGAGATAGAGTAGTTACGGTTCCGTCATATATAGTCAAAGTTGAAGAAGAAAACCAAATTCGACTTATTTCTGGAACGAGAGAGGAACAGACAAGAGAGGCAGTTGAGGCAGTCACTCCTGAACAACTGCAAAAGTGAGATAACTTATACACAATTATTATTATTTGGAGAATAGATAAGATCAATCATGTGTTCAATAATTGGTTATCTTGGTGCAAATCAAGCTGCACCAATTCTAGTAAGAGGGTTAAAACGGATGGAGTATAGAGGATATGATAGTGTTGGAGTTGCTACCTTTTCTGAAAATCAAATCTCAGTAAGGAAAGGTGTAGGAAAAGTCGCTGAGGTAAATAGTGCTGCACAGCTTGACGCACTTTCTGGAACTGTGGGTATAGGACATACTAGGTGGGCAACCCATGGCGTTGTAACAGAGTCAAATGCTCATCCTCATCCTTCAAGCTCTGGTGAATTGGCAATAGTCCATAACGGAATAATTGATAATTATGCAGATTTGAAGAAAGATCTTCAACAAAAAGGATATGTTTTCAAAAGTGAAACAGACAGCGAGGCTATTGCAAATCTCTTACAATACAATTTTGATCAGACAAAAGAAATTAAAAAGTCCATGGTGTCCACTGTAGACCAGTTAAAAGGAAATTATGCCTTTGTAGCAGTGTTTGAAGATGGAACATTGGCTGCGGCTAGATTGCATGAGCCCTTAATAATTGGGGTTGGCAAAGGCGGATATTTCATTTCAAGCGATGTCTTGGGATTCATAGAACATACGGACGAAGTAATTTATCAAGATAACCGAGAGTTTGTCATAATAAATTCTACAGGGATTCAGATATTTGATTTTGAGGGGAATCCAGTACAACACCAGATTACAAAAGTATCAAAAGAGCTTGCTGATGCATATAAAGGCGATTATGCACACTTTACGCTAAAAGAAATTTCAGAACAGCCTATCACAATATTGAAAGCTGGTGACAATACAAAGCTTGAGCTAGATCTAATTACAGAATTTGTAAAACATGCGAAAAATCTTTACATTACAGGAAGCGGCACTAGTTATAATGCGGCACTTGTTGCAAAACATCTTTTCTCAAAGTACGCAAAAATAAAGATAGAACCACTCATTTCTAGTGAAGTGCAGTATTCACCCAATTATTTTGATCACCAGTCCATACTAATTGCGGTTTCTCAGAGTGGTGAAAGTGCTGACGTGCTAGAAGCTGTGGATATTGCCAAGAAAGACGGCGCAAAAATAGTTTCCATTGTAAATATAATGACTTCATCACTAGTACAAAGATCTTCCATCTCTGTAGGATTGAATTGTGGTCCTGAAATTGGGGTGGCAGCAACAAAGAGCTTTACCTCCCAGCTTGCAATACTTTATAAAATTGCTGACAAGCTCTGCGGAGGATGCATGGGATTAGATTTTAACAAGGTTTCAGAATCAATATACAAAATACTATCTGATCATTCAAAGATTCAATCTATTGCAAAAAAACTAAAGGACATCTCTGACATCTATGTACTAGGAAGAGGAATTCATTTTCCCGTTGCCTTAGAAGCATCACTTAAGCTAAAAGAGATTACTTACATTCATGCAGAAGGTCTTCCCGGCGGCGAGCTTAAACATGGTCCATTAGCCCTCATGGATTCAAATGTCTATGTCATAATAATAAACCCGAATGATTCGACCTATACTGATACTTTAGCAAGTGCTCATGAAATCAAGGCCCGTGGTGCAAAAATATTAGGAATCTCAGACAGACCAAATGAAGTATACGACTACTGGATTGAGATTCCGACAATATCAGAGGCTTTGTTCCCACTTATTGAGATAATACCTATTCAACTACTTGCGTACTATTCTGCAATTGAAAAGGATACGGACCCAGATTATCCAAGAAATCTAGCCAAATCCGTTACCGTGAAGTAATTCTTCCATATTCTTTTTCTGTCAAGGATAGAAGTCTTTCAGTATCAATACCAGTTTTTAGCATACATGCAATTGATGTTCCTCCAGCACCAACACCTTCTTTTACAAAACCTTCTGCGTAAGAACGAAGACCTGCAATTTTGGAATCTGCAAGTTTTAGTTTTGCTACAAGAATGGGAATGTTAGAAATTTGTTTTACTGTGTCAACTAGATTAGCTGTTTCATCATCAATGATGTAAGACGTTGTTCCTATTACAGTGTTCTTTTCGTTAAAACCAGTACTTTTTGCAAAAGCCAAAACGGCTGCCATTTGTGTACCGCCTGCCAATATTACGTTTGTCGATTCTGATGCTGTGCTCAGTATTCCCGCTACTGATGGAATCATAGGATCACCAACCTCTGAAACTATATCGAATGGATCCCTTGTTTGAATTCTTTTTAGTGCCGTTCTAACTGTTTCATTTTTCAAGCTTGTTGGATTTTTGGGCATGCTACTACTCACAGATGATTGTATTCCCAATCCTGTTAAAATTCCAAGTGCAGTAGTGGTGCCTCCTGGAATACTTTCTCCTATTATAAGGCAGTCAGTAGAAGAGCCAAGAGACCTGCCAACTATTCTTCCATATTCAACTGCTTTTCGTACTAAATCTTGATCTAGAGCAGTCTCCTGTGCTATGTTCTTTCCTGGCTTTAAGTCAAGTTCTATTGTTGGTAGTTGAGGAGTGACCTTGCTACCAGCGTTTACTACAAAAGTGGGTATACTTGCAGCCTCAAGTGCCACCTTGGTTAAAAGTGCTGGGGTTGGTTTACCATCCGGCGTCATTGGAATTGATTTTATACTTTTGCAATATCCATAGTGAATAAATTCAGCATCAGCTGCTGCAGTAAATTTCAGCAAATCTGGATTAGCCCCCGCAACAGTTATTCCAGGAATTTCACAGGTTTCAGTATAAGATATTACAAACGAGAAAAGAAATTTTTTATTTTTTATTTTTTTTATGAATTCCTCTCCTTTGTCTTTATTTCCTAGAATTTCAATATCTGTCATAGCTTATTCACTATTCATAAATTGCATAAACTCCTCCTCTGTTCTGGGCTGAAGGACAAAATTCGACCTTTTTTCCTTGAGTATTGTAGATGTTGTAGATTGTCCATAGTTATGACCTGGAAATAGCTCCAATGTTTCATCTTGCTTACATATGACATCAAACAGACTGTGATAAAGCTCTCTTGAGCTTCCGCCAAGAAGATCTACTCTACCACAATTTCCCACAAATAGCGTATCTCCTGTGAAAATTTTTCCATCACCGACTAAGCATACGCTATCTTTTGAATGGCCAGGTGTGTAGAGAACTCTTAGCTCTGAATTGCCAAAGTTGATAATATCACCGTCTGATACCTTAAGATCACTTCTTAACGCAGATGCTTTGTGTTGAACTATCTTTGCTCCTGTTGCTTTTGTCATAGCCTCATTTCCTAATGTGTGATCAAAGTGGTGGTGTGTGTTGACAATGTATTTTACCTTCAAATTGTTTCTCTCAATGATTTTCAATACTTCAAGGAGATCCCAGGAAGGATCTATTACTATGGCTTCATTGGTTTCTTCATCTTCCACAATATAGGTGAAGTTTTGCATATCACCCACTTGAAGCTGATGAACTTTCACAGTACACCAGCCTCAGCCTCTGGTGGAATACCTATTTTTTGTACAATGATATTTCCGCATGCTTCCCTTCGCCTAGGCATACCAATCTTCATTTTGTGAAATGTTATAGTTACATCAGCCTTTACACACTTGTCATCGACCAGACCTGTATCTGGATCTAGACCAGAAGGGACGTCCAAGGCAAGTTTGAAGGCAGGCGATTTATTAATTTGGTCAATTGCAGAGGCGTATGGTTCCCTTAATTTTCCTGAAATTCCAGTTCCCAAGATTCCGTCAACAATAATATCCGCATTTAGATTCAGCTCCCTTACGTCAGATGTGACAATCAAATCTACTGAATTCATGCTCTCTAGGATTTTCCAGTTTGTCTTTGCTTCATCAGTTCTTATTTTAGTCGGACTGCCCAACAATATTACCTTCACAACACAACCAAATCCCGCCAAATGTCGAGCCACAACAAATGCGTCTCCACCGTTGTTGCCTAGACCCGCAAAGATTAGAATCCTTTTTGAAGAAATGTTAGAGAATCTTTCTGACAGATATCTTGCAGCAGCTGCGCCAGCATTTTCCATCATGAATTTTCTAAGAAAACCCATTTGATGGCCATTTTCTTCTATTTGCATCATCTGCTTTACTGTTATATCCATATACAAGTACAGAAAAATTGCTGGCAAATAAGGGCTTTACCAAAGAGTGCCGATTGTGTGTTTTAATTATTACTTTTTATCGGATTGAAGACACTCAAACCGGTGCGGTATAATTTTTCCAGGTAGAACTTATGTATGCTACTTGTGCATCACCGGCTAGATTTAATGCATCAAAATACTTACTTGCTGCAAATAATCTATAGTCATTTCCATATTTTATTACAGTTACAGTTGATATTGTTTTTTTGTCACTTTTAAAATCATCAGGTGCTAATGCATACAAATCACATGTTCTAAGAAACCTCTTGTATTCATCCCCGAATTTTACAAAACAGGTTGTCTCCAGATTCCAGTCAGTGACTCTTCCAAGAT
>JACQFM010000054.1 GCA_016200035.1 Nitrososphaerota archaeon | reverse complement strand
CACATCTTCAGTAATGGTGGAACTAGTTGGCGAGATGAAAAATAATCTTCTAATTGACTTTTCTGATGCCAAGAAAATTATCAAGGAAGTGATCGCCGTCTTGGATCACAAATTTTTTATCAATAGGAAATACCTAACACAAGAAGATAATTTACATTATAAAATTGCCTTCAATGGTCCACAAGGTATGTTTGATTTACAGGTTCCAAAAAGTACAACATACCTTCTTGAGGGGGAAGCCACTGTAGAAAATCTCTCAACGGAAATAATAAAGCTCCTTGTACCAAAAATGCCCCAGAATATAGAAGCGGTAGGAGTGTATATTTACGAAGGATACAACAAGGGAGCCCATATTTTATCTCGTGTATCAAACTCCTAAGGCATGGAACCGAAGATAAAAGAGACTGCATGGAACCCAGAGATTGAAAAACAGATTCTAAAACAGTGGCAAGGTTCTCATATTTACGATTTTAAGCCTGAGGGAGATGTTTTTGTGATAGATACCCCACCCCCCTATCCATCTGGCAGACCTTGGCACATAGGAGCTGCTGCACATTATGCTCAGATAGATATGATTGCAAGAACCGCCAGAATGTCAGGCAAAAACGTGCTTTTTCCAATAGGAATAGACAGAAATGGTTTGCCTGTTGAGATGTACACGGAGAAAAAATACAATATAAAAATGCGTGATGCTGAGCGAGGAGAATTTCTGAAAATGTGCTCCACCGCTTTAGATGATCTGGAAGCGGAAATGATACAAATAATGATCAACTTGGGCCTTAGTGGCAATTTTTCAAATTACTATAGAACAGATTCTGAAGAATATCGTAGCCTCACTCAATCAACCTTTATTGAGCTTTGGAAAAAAGGATTGATTTACCTTGCCAATAGACCAAATAACTATGATTGGGTTACAGGTACAACCATTTCTGACGCTGAAATCTCTTACGTAGAAATTCCTACAAAATTAGTTTACATAAAATTTAAGATAAAAAATTCTGATAAACATATCACAGTTGCAAGCACAAGACCAGAACTTTTGTGTGCGTGCCAGACTATAATTGTCAATCCTGATGACAAACGGTATTCAAATGTTGTTGGCAAAAAAGTAATCATTCCGTTGGTGAATAGGGAAGTCGAGATCAGAACCCATCTGTCTGCGCAAATGGAGTTTGGATCTGGAACTGTGATGGTATGTAGCTATGGTGACCAAAATGATGTTATTTTATTCAGAGAGATGAATCTTCAAGAAATCGTTGCAATCGGAAAAGACGGTCGTATGATAGCTGTGGCTGGATCATATGCAGGACTAAAAGTAAAACAAGCCAGAGAAAAGATAATTGAAGACCTACAAAATCAGGGTTTTGTAGAAAAAATACAAAGTATTAATCATCGTACCCCAGTCTCGGAAAGGAGCAAAATACCAATTGAGATAATACCGATGGAGGAATACTATCTAAAACAGAAGGATTCAGTGCAAAAAATTAGAGAAATGGGGTCAAAAATTACGTTTCATCCCTCTATGCACAGGCAAATTCTGATGAACTGGCTTGACTCCATCACAATAGATTGGCCCATATCGCGAAGAAGATACTATGGTACCGAGATACCTATTTGGCACTGTAAAAAGTGTTCTGAGCCTTTTGTGCCAGAACCGGGAAAATACTACAAACCTTGGAAAGATAGAGCTCCGATAACAAAGTGTACAAAGTGTGGGTCAAGTGACTTTGTTGGTGAAGAAAGGATATTTGATACCTGGATGGACTCCAGTATCACGCCTATATTTGTATCAAAGTATAAACGAGATGAAGAATTCTTCAAGAAGACTTATCCTGCTACCATAAGACCTCAATCAAAAGACATTGTAAGAACATGGCTTTACTACACCATATTAAGATGTGAACAATTAACTGGCAAATCACCATGGTCAGAAGCATGGATAATGGGGTATGGTGTAGATGAACACGGAACAAAGATGAGTAAAAGTAAGGGAAATGTAATAGACCCTTTGCCAGTCATACAAAAATTTGGAGCTGACACTTTTAGGTTCTGGAGTGCAAGTGAGATCAATCTTGGATATGATTTTAGATGCTCTGAACAAAAGATTGAAGCTACAAAAAAATTTCTAAGCAAACTCTGGAATATTTCTAGATTTATTTCTGGTTTTCCAATAATTAAATCAGCAAACCTTAGTCATTCCGACAAATGGATTCTTTCTGAGCTGCAAAAACTGATAGCGGAATGCAAGAAAGGATATGATGAATTTAATTTTTTCATACCTGCTACAGCAATTAGAGAATTTACATGGAACATCTTTGCGGCCCATTATATAGAGATGGTAAAAGGCCGTGCCTACGGTTCTGACTTTTCAGACGAGGAAAAAGTGGCTGCAATATACACTTTACACAAAGTACTTTCCGCAATATTTCGGCTGCTTGCTCCCATAACGCCCTTCATTACAGATTATCTCTGGCAGCGTCTCTACTCAAATGCAACTATACATAAAGAGAGGTTGTTTGAACAAGAAACTTACGAGGACTACACAAAATTCACAAAGGAAATAACTGAATTTAATTCAGGCATTTGGAATAAGAAGAAAGAGACTGGTTTATCTCTGAAGGATCCCATTGATTATGAGATTCCTGCTAGTCTAGCACAGTTTGCAAAGGATTTGCAAGTCATGCATAACATAAAATCAAACTAGAATTGTAATACTACAAACGGATTGTATAGCACCATCCCTTTAAAGATCCCAAACCAAGAAAAGGACATGCAATAATCAAAGTAAACTACTGTGCAGTGAACCACCTTGACATATGGGTCAGAAAAGGTCTCCCTGGAAGAAAAATTTCATTTCCACATGTCCTAGGTTGTGACATCTGTGGCACTCTGGTTGAAGATGCTGGGAATTTTAAAAAAGGTGAAACGGTGGTAGTATATCCTGCCATAGAAAGCGACACTCCCAGAACAGCTTATTCAATTATTGGCGGATTTGGCAATTATCGCGGCGGTTATGCGGAGTTTGTCAGAGTTCCCATATCCAATATTGTCAAAAAACCCAAATGGATATCTGACACAGAGGCTTGCGCTCTCAACGTCTCATATTTGACTGCCTGGAATATGTTAGAAAAATCAGGATGTAACAAAGGTGATACAATATTAATTTGGGGTGCAAATAGCGGAGTTGGTTCTGCGGCCATACTTTTGGCAAAAGGTCTTGGTCTAAAAGTAATCTCTGTGGCTTCAAGTTCCAAAAAAGTTACTCAAGCTAAGAAAATAGGCACAGATTTGGTCATAAACAGAACAAGGTCAGACGTTGCCACCGAGGTGCTCAAACATACCAAGAATGAAGGAGTAAGTGCAGTAATAGACCATGTTGGCGCAAAGACTTGGCCAATCAGTATCGAAGTGCTAGATGTTGGTGGCAAGATGGTAACGTGCGGTACTACCTCAGGGGCCGAGGCCAAAGTAAACATTCGCACTCTGTATAGTAAGGAAGCAAAAATTATTGGAGCTTACCTAGGATCAAAAAATCAATTGATCTCTCTTCATAAATTTATGAAATTAAAAAAAATTAGACCCATAATTGATAGTGTTTTCGATTTACAGGAGACAAAGCTTGCCCATAAAAAAATGGAATCTGGTGAAATGTTTGGCAAAATTGTTCTGAAAATATAACTTTTCTATCTAACAAAGTGTCTACAATCACAATCTAAAACAAGGCATGTCCCTTCTGCTCTGATATGATCATTCATAGAATGTTTACATTTTATGTTTTTACAAATTCTACGCATTTTCTCTCTTTCCACAACAGCTTGAGCTATGGCATTTGCTTTTTCTTTTGAATACTTTTTTTTATCTATGTAGTAATGTACGACTCTATTGTAAAGGGCGTTTGGGTCAAACTTTTCTTCCAACATTTCAATCACAGGAAAATTGGAACCTAGGTTGGGCCACTGTTACCGTGTTATCTCTTGCAAGAATCTTATCGTATGATATTTTTTCCATGAATTGTAATGTACTTTAAAATATTTTAAGATATAGCATAATTTTAGAAATTACTTAACAAATGATTTTGCTTTGCAAAAAATATTAACTATTTGTAGCTTATCTCTCTAAAAATAGAAGACTATCTTTCCTTTGATCGAAGAATGTTGAGTGCAGATCCGGCCTGAAACCACTTTATCTGAAAATCATTGTAAGAGTGTTTAAGAGAGATTTCTTCAATTTTTCCGTCTTTGTGATGAATATAACATTTTACAGGTTTGCCAGGTTTTAAATTATTTAAACCAACTACGCTTATTCTGTCATCCTCTCTTATCTTGTTATAATCTTCTTGATTCTCAAAAGTTAAAGCTAACACTCCTTGTTTTTTCAGGTTTGTTTCATGGATTCTAGCAAAGCTCTTGGCAATTACAGCTACGCATCCAAGATATCGTGGTGACATTGCAGCATGTTCTCTGCTACTTCCTTCTCCGTAATTATTGTCTCCAATGACAATCCATTTTGTTCCTTTTTCTTTATACTGTCTTGCAATAGCAGGTAAAGGCTCTACATTACCAGTAAGAGGATTCTTTGCTTTTCCTACCTCTCCTGTGAAGGCATTCAGTACACCAAGGAACATGTTGTCGCTTATTTTGTCAAGGTGACCACGATAGAAAAGCCAAGGGCCTGCTGGCGAAATATGATCTGTTGTACATTTACCATTTACTTTGACCAACAATGGAAGTTCTTCAAAGTCCTTACCATCCCATTCTGGGAAAGATTCTAGTTTCTGTAGTCTGTCGCTATTTTTGTTTATTATTACTTCTACTGCCTCAGGGTTTTCAGACGGAGTTACATAGACATCTTTTGCATTCTTGAATCCGTTAGGGGGAACTTCAGGTGCTTTTCTTGGAGGTTCTAACTTAAACTTAGAACCATCTGGTGCAACAAGCATGTCTTTGAGTGGATTAAATGAAAGCTTTCCTCCAAGTGCTAATGCAATTACTAATTCAGGGCTACCCATGAAGCTCATCGTTTCTCTTCTTCCATCATTTCTTCCCGGAAAATTTCTGTTAAATGAAGTAACTATCGTGTTTGGTTCTCCTTTTTTTAGTTCGGGTCGTCGCCACTGTCCAATACAAGGGCCGCATGCATTGGCCAAGACAGTAGCACCTATGGATTTGAGTGAATCCATCTGCCCGTCTCTTTCTATTGTTGCCCTTATTTGCTCAGAACCGGGTGTTACAAGTAGTGGAATCCTTGCCTTAATCCCTCTTGATTTTGCCTGTTCTGCCATACTTGCAGCTCTTGTCATATCTTCGTAAGATGAGTTGGTACAACTTCCAATGAGGGCTACTGAAATATCATCAAGGTATGCATTTTTCTTTACATCTTCGGCAAGTTGTGAAATGGGTCTAGCCAGATCAGGTGTGTGTGGTCCCACTACATGTGGTTCCAACTTTGAAAGGTCGATCTCTATTATCTTATCAAAATATTTTTCCGGATGCTCTTCGACTTCTGGATCTGCCGTAAGCAAGTCTTTGTTTTTGTTTGAAAAATAAGCAATTTGTTCACGACTTGTTGATTTAAGATAAATCTCCATCTTTTCGTCATATGGAAAGACAGAGCAAGTAGCCCCCACTTCTGCACCCATATTCGTTATAGTAGCTTTTCCGGTGCAACTTATGGTTCTGGCTCCAGGTCCAAAATATTCGATTATGGCATTTGTGCCACCAGAAACAGTCAGCTTCCAAGCAACATACAAGATCACGTCCTTTGGTGATGCCCATCCGTTGAGTTCTCCTTTCAAGTAAACTCCAATGCGTTTTGGATATAGAAGCTCCCATGGCATTCCTGCCATCACTTCAGCTGCGTCAAGTCCACCAACACCAACAGCTAGCATACCCAGACCACCTGCGTTAGGAGTGTGCGAATCAGTTCCTATCATAAGTCCACCTGGAAATGCATAATTTTCAAGAACAACCTGATGAATTATTCCAGCACCAGGTTTCCAGAAGCCCATTCCATATTTTCTGCTAGCCGACTCAAGAAACCTGTATACCTCACTATTCTCATCAAGTGCGACTCTTGTGTCTGTTTCTCCCTCAACTCTTGCTTGAATGAGATGATCACAATGGACAGTAGTAGGCAATGCTGTTCTCTTCAGACCAGACTGCATGAATTGGAGTATAACCATCTGCCCTGTTACATCTTGGAGAGCAACCCTATCGAGTCTGAGAAAAACATAGCTCTTGCCCTCTTCAAGTTTTTTTTCTAATTCTCCTTCTTCCAAATGTCCTATGAGGATCTTTTCAGAAAGGGTTAATGGTCTATCTACTATTTTTCTAAATTTAGCAATATTAGAACGGCTTTTATCATAAACTTCGGACACAAGTTCTGGCGTGCTCTCTATTTCCATATACATCATAATATTAGTGCTAATTTAATATAAAAGGTCTGAAGATTTGCCACGACTTTGGATAATTGACGTTTACGCGTTTTTACTATTTACAAGCTTTACAAAGTATTTGTGCAAAGAAAGATCATTTGTCAGTTCTGGATGAAACGAAGTGCCAACAATATTGCCTTGCTTTACTGCCACAATTTTTTCATTAAACTTTGATATGATTTCCACATTCTTGCCTATCTCCACAATTGATGGAGCGCGGATAAATATTCCTTTAAATTTTGGAATGCCTATCTTTTCCATAGAGATTTCTGCCTCAAAGGAATCACGCTGTCTTCCAAACGCGTTTCTTTCTACTTTAACATCTAAAAGATCCAATAGTGGTTGATCCATTTCACCCACTACCCTGTCCTTGGCTTTTCTTGAAAGCAGTATCAGACCTGCACAAGTTCCCAACACCGGCATGCCAGAAGAAATTTTTTCTTTAATCTGCTTAAGAGACCCGTTCACAAGCGATAGTTGACCTATTACGGTACTTTCTCCACCTGGGATTATCAATCCATTTAGTTCAGGAATTTGCTCGGGAGATTTTATCTCTCTTACAACTCCTTCTATTCCATTTTCTTCAAGTGCCATTTTAGTAGCAAAACTATTTTCAGCAACATCACCTTGTATTGCAAGTACTCCGATATTCAATCCGCTCATGCTGTACTTCCTCGCTCTTGCATTCTAAGCTCAAGGTTCTTGGTATCAAGGCCCAACATAGACTGCCTTTCGTCAATCATCTTCTGTGCTTCCTTAACCTTATCTGGTTCTTCCCAGAAGGTAGTAGCAAGAACTATTGCCTGCGCTCTTTCTTTTGCATCTTCTGCTTTGAATATTCCAGAACCTACAAAGATCCCATCACATCCAAGTGTCATAAGATATGCTGCGTCTGCAGGTGTGGATATACCACCTGCTGCAAAATTAACCACGGGAAGTCTTCCAAGACTTGCCGTTTCTTCTAGCATAGAATAAGATACACGTAATTCTCTTGCCATGCGCACTAGATCCTGTTCATCGCCAGAATCGTAAATCGATCTTATTCTTCTTAATTCATCATTAACATTCTTGATATGAGTTACTGCTTCAGCAACGTTGCCTGTACCTGGTTCGCCTTTTGTTCTTATCATAGCTGCGCCCTCCTCAATTCGGCGAAGTGCTTCGCCTAAACTTCTTGCACCATTCACAAATGGTGTGGTGAAATCCCATTTCCAGATATGATGCGATTCATCCGCTGGAGTTAAAACTTCTGACTCGTCAATCATATCTACATTGGTTTCCTGCAAAACCATTGCTTCATAGACATGACCTATTCTACACTTTGCCATCACCGGAATTGTTACCGCATCCATGATTTCCTGAATGATTCTTATGCTTGCAGTTCTTGCAACTCCACCGGCCTTTCTTACGTCAGAAGGTAGCTTGTCCAATACCATAACTGCAACGGCTCCCGAGTCCTCAGCAATTTGGGCTTGCTCCACGGTTGTAACATCCATAACAACTCCATTTTTTAGCATATGAGCAAAACCACGTTTGAGGGTTGAAGTGCCTCGCTTGATATTGTAAGATTCTATCTTTTCGCTAATGATTCCCTTAGAATCTACAACATCGCCAGAAAGTGGTATCATGTTCGATAATCCTTGAATTCACTACTTATTTTATTATTTCGCCAATTATTCCCTCTAATTGCGATTTGACTGCATCAAAAAGTGGTGGGATAAAGGTTTCTGTTGCGTTCTGTTCTGGCCATTGAATGTTAGTTGACTTTCCGTTAAGTGTTACCTTTATTCCAAACTTGTCATACTCATCCACTCCACTTTTTATTGGAAAGGAACTAGGGGGAATTTGCATAAAGCCGGTCTCCTTTATTAGTGCTGTAAGTTTTTTTAATTCAGATTTTTCTATATTGTATTTTACATCGGGTTCTGGATATCCATTTTTTGTAACGCTATAGGTAACGCCTCCATCGTTTTGGATTAATAGAAGATCAGTCTTCTGGGCCCCAATAGTTTCAGTCAGTCCAAAAGTTACTTTCTTGAGATGCTGCTTGCTGTACTCTACGGATATTACATCGTTTGAATCAGCCGCGGTTATTGGGATTTCCGGTTTAGTGAGTTGCGGTATTACAATAAAAATTGCGGCTAGTACCGGAATAGCTCCAAGTAAAAAAAGCAAAACTCGAGTCATTTTACTTTATGAGTTTCTCCACTTTGTATAAAACTGGTATAGAACTCCCTTATAAAATTCAAGACTTTGGTACAGAATTATGATAAAGCTTCAGTCAAGTAAATTAAAATTCAAGTCCTTTCATCCTCTTTGCGTGGGGTCGTAGCCTAGCCAGGTATGGCGACAGGATAGATCACATGATATCACCGCTAAGGGCTCCAGTGGTTAACAAGCTTCACTGACGAAAGAATGATGTACAGTTTGGAGCTGTAGTGACCCGTGTGTCGCCGGTTCAACTCCGGTCGGCCCCACCATCATTGATTTTAGCGAACAGTTATAAGCTAAAAGTGATTCAAGTACTAATGGTCTTGAAGGGCGCAGCAAAATCTGAAGTTAGTTTAAAAAATGTGGGAGAAATAGTCAGTGTCTCGCCATAATTTTCCAAACTTTGGCGGTTCCAAAACTGGAACCTATGTATCTGCACTAAAAAATTATAATCTACCCCACTTTATACTTGAGAAAGTTGCTCAGGATTGCGAATCTAATCTAGTCAAGAAGGGCAGAATTGAAGATCGCTTACAAAGCATGAATGATGCCGCTCTTGAACTGCTTCACAAGGTTTTTGTTAATTGTGAGGAAGATACCGAAGGGCTTTATGCTCATTATAGATTCTGTGCATATATTTCCAGTATGTTCCACAAATGCGAAATTTTACTGAACGAGAAGATAGAAGGGGCTTCTGGAAAGTTTCACAAGGTGCCTGTATCAGTCAAGAATAACGGCATGTACATTGCAGTTGGCTTTAACAAATCTAGAGGGGGTCCGATAACAAAGAAAGAGACTATAAAATTCTACGAGATCATTGATGACATAAAGAAGGGCGAGCATGGTACTCTTCTCGCTGACGGAATTTATGGGTCCTCCGTAGGCTTTGAGGGCGAGGCTCTTGTGAATCTTGAAAAGTTGAGCAAATCACGCAAAAAGGATCCTGAGAACAAGATAGAATTTAAAACTGCAAGCTTTGAAAACAGAATATATTCTGTGACAAAGTGTTAGAATTTTTAGAGTATACAAAAGACAAGCGCATATTCTTCCATATAATCAGTAAGACATAAGAATTGACTAAATCTGCAAGGAGAGAAAAGTTTTGAATTCAGATGTCTATGATCCCGTGCAATATAAAATAGGTTCAGTAGCAAATTGGAATGCGGTCGCACCTAGTTATCATAAAAATTGGGCAGAAAAGCAGATTGGCCCTTTCAAATCGACAAAGGAATTGGTAAGATCTGCAAATATAAGATCAAATGATACGGTTTTAGACCTAGCTTGCGGGACAGGTGTTGTTTCAAAAGAAGTTTCACACCATCTCGGGAAAACAGGAATGCTGGTTGGCGTTGATTTATCACGAGTTGCTCTGTCCATTGCTAAATCTTCAATATCATTTCCAAATTCATTTTTTGCTGAAATGGATGCAGAAAATATTGGATTTTGTATTAATTTTGACAAGGTGGTTTGTCAATACGCTCTCATGTTTTTCCCTGATGTGGGCAAAGTGCTAAGGTCAGTAAAGGGGATCATGGAGAAAGATGGGAAAATAGCAGTGGCCGTTCATGGGACTCAGGAAGGTGTACCATATTTTAGTACTATAATGAATCCAATATTATTTCATATTCCCGATATAAGGCCAAAGGGAACTCCAACTTCTTATCGTTTTGGAGATCCAAACGATTTATTCAAAGAAATTTCCAATGCAGGTTTTTCTAATATTGATATTAGAAAGTACACATTTCAATATAATGCAGGGACTTTTGAAGAGTATTGGGCTGATTATATGACAACCACAGCAAATTCGATACGTTCTAAAATTGAAGCACACGGAAAAAGAATGCTTGCTGCCATTAAGAAAGAAGCTAAGATAGCTGCAAGTAGATTCACAAAAAATGACGGATCAATAGAATTTCCTTGGGATGTGTTAATTGCTACAGCTGACAATTAATAGGAAATAAAATTCACGAAAAGTATAGAATAATTTCAAGTGCTGTCTGTTACAGCCATTTTATTCCGTCTATCTCGTAATACTTTTCCTTTGCTCTAGAGTGCCTTGGCCTAACATGTAGCACTGCGCTACAACATGGGCACTTTGATCCCTGCCACCTAAAATACACTCCACAAACACCACACCTTTTTTGTCCGTTCTTGTAATGAAAGATTGTTTCTCCAAGAGACAGTTTAAACTTGGTTTTACATTCACCTTTACAACTTAGCATAGATTTTATCCTAAATTTCAAGATTAAAGAAGTGTGGGTGATTTTGCTATAACCGGAAGTCTGATGCATCCAGCGTTGAAAAAACCGATGGTTTATCGGTTCTTGCAAAGTTTTTATCATAGTACTCAAAGGGCAGTGAGGCAAAGAGATGTTTGTCCCAGACATTGTGTACAAGCTCTACGTACTTTTTGTTACCAGCTTGACGCAAAAACTCATGTGAAAGTTCGTGTGAAATCTTGGTACAATTTTTTTCAGAAAGAAATGATATGTCGTCCTTATTGCTGCTTTGTTGCCACCAGACCATACCAAAGTTTTCCGCATGGTAACCCTCACACGTACAATCTGTCCATATTGGCCTAAAGTAGCACAGATAAAAATGATAAATGCCATTTCCTCTTCTTCGATGGTCATCAAGAAGTGTGTTAACGTTAACTCGATTGAAAAGGCGTGAGTGCTTTACTGACATTTGATCTGCCTGCACTTCAACTTGCTTTGAAAAAGTTTTCTCAATCCATGATTTGTAGAATTGAGCCATCTGAACTACATATTCAAACTCCCATAACCTTGGCTCAAGGTCTTCTTGTTTTACAACAAAAATAAAATGTAAAAGCATAGCTGTAAAAATTTAACTTGTAGTTAAAGGTCTTTTGTATTATGAGAATTATTTCCACTCATGGGATAAAAAATTATAACAAGAGTTGTGGGTTACTTGCCCCATCACTTGAATATTTTTTATGTGGCACACAGTTTTGAGATTAACTTTGGCCTTCTATTCCCATTAACGTTAGGGTAGAACGAATCTTTTCTATTTTACGAATCTTCCATGTTATTACTTCTCTTAATGCTTCCACAGAAGGCGATTCGATCTTGGCCAAAATATCATATGCGCCAAATGTACCGTGCACTTCTTTAACACCATCAATAGATTTCAATTGTCCTATGATGGCTTCTTCAGACCCAAGTTCGCAATTTATTAAGACAGTTCTGACCCACAAAAAGTCATTGGTAGCTTTAGCATAGCCTCATTCTTGTTCTTACACCGGGGTGCCCAATGTCGCACGGCTGGGTGGACCAAAAATCATGTTATATCATTCCAGTCCGTCTGCGTGCATTTGTGGGCATAACGATTTATCTTCTAGTCAAATATTAATCCAGTGAGCTTTATCAAATGTTGCATAACAGACACAAAATGAAATCCTTATGCAACATTTTTGATTTTAGTTTATTTTAGTACAACCTTTTGTAATGTAAAAGTGAGTGGATCCACAGGGAAGCTAAACAATATTGTTCTAATTTTGGTTCCATTTCATCTTTAATTCCATTGAGTGGAATCATCCTTACCTAGTCTCATGGACGATTAAAACAGGTTTTATGTAGCTTTAATTGTATATATGAAAAATAATTATTTTTTTAGACCTTTAAAATTTTGTTTTTCCTGTATCAATCTAAATTCCATAGCTCTTGCCTGTTCATTGAAGGTAACAACATATTTGGTAAAAATGCTATTTCTTCCCAACAGAATCATTTTCTCTATATCTTTATCTGGTGCGTATTTTTCTGGTATGGCAGTTTCGATTTCACCAATTGGAATTCTTGTTCCTTCATAGATTATTTCCAAGTATGGGTTTGCTCTATATGTCACAAATGATTCTGATGCACTTTTACTAGATCTCTTTGTTTTTTCATCAAGATCTATTTTTAGAATTTCCGCAATTTGTCTTGGAATGAATGTTATATCTGCCCCAGAATCCATAAGACCATACACGCGGATTTCTGGATTTGTTTCTAGATCTTTTCGAGCCGAAGATTTTCTAAATGCGACTTCAATTTTTGGTCTTGCAACTACTTTCTCTTGGTTAGTATCAGGATCTATGGTATGATCATTATAGTATTTGTAACGAAGTTTATTGAATCTTCTAATACGAAACATGCTATCATTTTTTACAAAAGAAGAGTTTCGGTTTCGTTTATTTCTGGTATTCTTTTAAAAAGTGGAGTTCTATCTTTTGCCTTTTCCATTGCTTCTTTGTATACAACTTTTAGTTCAGTACCTTCAGCAAGTATTTTATTATCTAAAATAGCAATCCATTTTCCTCTGTATTTGTCTTGATTCTGAATGGATAGAAGGTACTGGCTTTCCGTGCTAGACATGCTTACCATATATTACATGGGAATTAATTAATGCCTTACTATAGTTTTCGACCAAGCTATGAATATTTATTATCTGTTAACCACGGTTTCCATTCCAATTAGATCCTGAGGAGTCTTTGTCTTAGTTTAGTTCCATCCCTTTAAAACACGGCTAAGTTCATTTTTGATTTTAATGATTTTTAGTACAACCTTTTCAAGAGTATAGGCCAATTTTAGATAAATTCTATTTGAAGAATTATAGTATCAGCTCCGATGGTGTTGCTAGCCTCTGACTTTTTCGAAACGGCAGGGTCCGCAACTACAAAAACTGAGGAGCCCGCAAGGCAGTAAGCTTATCGGAGTAGCTACAAAACTCCTTCCTTAATTTTTTATTTTTATTTTCAACTAGATTCTAATTTTGGGTTCTGTCTAGTCTTGTTAATTTACGGGTTCATCTCTTTTGCATGTTGTGCGGCTGATTCGCTTGCTTCTGAATTTGGCTTGTTTCCAGTAAGATTTCCTACAATTTCTTTTGCTATCTGACTTGCAGTTTCATTTTTGTTTTGTTCATTTCCTTCTATTGTTGCAAGTCTATAATGTACAGTTAATGCTATTGCAGAAATTATTACAGCGACCGCTATACCTGAAATTATTGCTATCTTGGCAGAACGCTTCAAACATGATGATTTTTGTATAACTATATTTAAGTATCCTCTAAATTATCTCCCAACACTTGACAGAACCGTAGAAATAGTTTCACGTTTGTAATATCTGATATGAATAACATTTGGGACAAAATATACGAAAAGGACGATTCATTTTTTGGTGATAAGCCAAGTGACTTTGCCGTATCCTGTTATGATACCATGAAAGATAGAGCCAAGACAATACTAGAGTTAGGTTGTGGTCAGGGACGTGATTCTTTGTTTTTTGCATCAAGAGGTATCAAAGTAAAGGCATTAGATTACTCATGCTTTGCCATAGAGCAACTATCCAAACGTACAAAACAAACTGGTCTTCCTATTGAGGCTTCTGTCCATGACCCCACAGAACCACTTCCGTTCAACGACAATGAATTTGATGCAGTATACTCACACATGCTTTTTAGTATGAAATTCAGTCCAGAACAGTTGAGATTTATTTTCAAAGAAATTAAGAGAGTTTTGAAAAACGATGGCTTTCATTTCTTTTCAGTAAGGAATCATAACGATAAATTCTATGGAAAGGGAATTAGAGTAGATCATAAAACTTATGATATTAACGGATTTCAGATTAGATTTTTCACCAAAGAAGAAATAGAAAATCTCTGTGAAGGTTTCAAGATAATCGAAATCAAAGAAGATTATGAGGAACCTGTAACACTTTATCTTGTTTCCTCAAAAAAATACTAGAAAGTATTGGATCATGTTTAAATTAATTATTAAAGGATAAATCAGTGTATGGCAGAAATAATTAGTGCAGAAAAACTTAGAGAACAAAAAGATGAGTTTGTCATAATTGATGTTCGTGAACCAGACGAACTTGCTGGCAGACAGATAGAGGGATCAATAAACATACCCTTAGGTCTTGCTGTACGTAATGCAAGACAGGGAAAACTTGATCACCTCAAAGGTAAGAAAATAGTCTGTCATTGCTCTGCTGGATATAGAGGAAACATTGGTGCTGAAGAACTTTGTAAGTGTGGTTTTCAAGCAGTAAATCTCGAAGGCGGATTTGAGGCTTGGAATAAGTTAAACCAAAAATGAATATGGTTTTAATAGCAAAACCACAGATCATAAAACATGAAGTGTGTTGATTGTCTTTGCGTACCTGAATTATGTAGCAAAGTGAAATACGAAGATTGTAAAATCTGCATAAAAGACGATTGTTGCTGTATTGATATTCATGCCAAAAAACATGATAAGAGTACACTTGCAAAATTCTTTTTGAACATAAAAAGCATGTATGTATCTGCATTAGGCATTGAGATCCTTTGCATAATGTCAGCCGAGATTGGAGAAAACACAGGCTTCTTTTTGTTTGGATACCAAAGGATTGATGGAATATCCATC
>JACQFM010000047.1 GCA_016200035.1 Nitrososphaerota archaeon | reverse complement strand
GTAGTGGAAATTAAATCAGTGGATAAACCCATGATCGGAGGTGGAGACATCATGGTAAAAATGAGATCATGTGGGGTATGCGGCTCAGATTTAGAAAAAATCTATGGAAAATACAGCCAACCTTCTATGAAACTTGGACATGAGCCATCAGGTATAATATCAGATGTTGGTCAAAAAGTGACCAATTTTAAAAAAGACAATAGAGTTTTTGTGCATCATCATGTGCCCTGCTATTCTTGTCATTATTGTACACATGGAAATGAAACCATGTGTGAAAAATATTATGAGACTAATCTCTCTCCGTGTGGACTTGCAGAAGAGTTTGTTGTTCCAGAATGGAATGTTTCTCATGGAGGAGTAATAAAAATTCCTGACTCTATGAGCTTTGATGAAGCTGCAATGATTGAGCCTCTTGCGTGTTGTGTCCGTGCATGGAATAAAATCAATGTTAAAAAAGGTGATTCAGTCGCCATTATAGGGGTTGGTCCTACCGGTATGATGCATGTTATGTTAAGCAAAGTCTATGGAATAGAAAACATTTTTTGTCTTGACATCAACGATTTCAGATTAGATTTTGCAAAAAAATTTGCAATAACAGAATCCATAAAATCAACAGACCTAGCCGCAAAAGAAAAAATTTTTTCTAAAACACAAAATAGAGGAGCAGACGTCGTAATAGTGTCAACCAGTAATCTAGGTGCGATAACTCAGGCAATTGATCTTGTGCGCAAGGGTGGCACTATAATACTATTTGGTGTACCATCAAGAGATGCAAGCTTATCATTAGACATAAGTAAAATCTATTCTAAAGAAATCTCAATTATCCCAAGCTATGCTGCGTCAGATTCTGATACTTTGAGCGCATTCAAACTAATACATGAGAACTTGGTTGACGTAAAAAGATTGATAACACACAGATTTGATCTAATTGACTCAAACAAGGCATTAGAGTATGCTCACAAAGGCAATGATTCAATGAAAATAATTATTACAAACTCAGAAACGCTTAACTAAGGCAACCCTTCTTTTTGAAAATTAAGAAAATATGGACTGGGGAATGAAGAATCGTCTGGCAAGGATAATCAGGCCAGAGACAGGGCGAGGAGTGATGTTAGCTGTCGACCATGGCTATTTTCTTGGCCCAACAGAGAGGTTGGAGGTACCTCGCAAGACAATTCAACCGCTCTTGCCATACGCTGACTCTCTCATGCTTACACGAGGAGTTCTACGCACGTCTGTTGACGCAAATTTCCCAATACCTATAGTTCTAAGAGTCTCAGGTGGTTCTAGCATTATGGGAAAAGACCTTTCAAATGAAAAAATAACTACATCGATAAAAGAGGCTATTAGACTTAATGCAACTGCCCTTGCGCTCTCAATATTTGTTGGTGCCCAATATGAACATGAATCTCTAGTGAGTCTGGCAAAGCTTGTTGATGAAGGCGAAGAGTACGGCATACCTGTTCTTGCCGTAACTGCAGTTGGCAAAGAGCTTGAAAAGCGCGATGCACGATACCTTTCACTTTCTTGTAGAATTGCCGCAGAGTTTGGCGCACATATTGTCAAGACATACTATTGTGAAAACTTTGAAAAAGTAGTTGATAGCTGCCCAGTTCCTGTAATAATTGCCGGGGGGCCCAAACTAGAAAATGAACGTGACGCGTTGCAACTAACATATGATGCATTGCAAGCAGGTGCTGTTGGCGTAGACATGGGAAGAAACATTTGGCAATCAGATTATCCAGTGCCAATGATAAAAGCGGTTCGCTCAATAGTCCATGATAATGCAACAGTAAAAGAAGCGCACGAGTTATTTAACAAACTCAAAAACACAGAAAAGTCAACAAAAACAGCAACCTCAGTCTAGTCAGGAATCTTTGATAGGTGTATGTGGACAATCTTCCACTTTGGTAATTTCACTAAAACAAAAGTTGCCCTGCTTTGCATTGAAAGATGCTGACCCCTAAAGCTATAGTTATCAACAATTACACCTGTCTGCTTTAGCTGAAATGTTACTATAGCAGCATCACTGAAGATATCTATTCGTGGGTTTAGAATCTCATATTCATAGTCAGATATGCTGACATACCTTAGCTGCTGTAATGCCATCGTTGTTGCATAATCTTTGAGCTCAAATGGAGGAACGTCGCTATAGCTTGAAAACCTAGGATCGTCTAGCTGTATTGCCCTTAATGGTGCAAGATTCTTGGTTTTTCCTGCTTCAAAGAAGGTATGAATTATCTCAAGTATCTGTGAGGTGTCTGACAAAATTGTCTTTGCTTGTGGTAATTGTTGTTTAAGTTTTGTGAAAACAAGTAAAAATCAAAAGTTTTTGTCATTAAGTGATGGATTAATTTTAAAATAATCATGATATATTTGGTATATTTTCAATAATTTGATACATTTTTTCTGGAAATATTTATAAATTATATCGATGCAAAAGAATGGACTGCAATTGAAGTTAGGAGGATCGACGAGCATTTCTAGTATTTTACTGCTAGTCGACCTGATGCTGTAAAATTACAGCTGATTACTCGGTGATAAAAATTATGGAGAAAATGTCAGGTGCTAGATCTTTAATGGTTGCCCTTGAAAGGGAGGGAGTTGAGCTAGTCTTTGGACTACCCGGTGGAGCAAACTTGCCAATATATGATGAGCTTTACAAAAGCAACATACGTCACATATTGGTAAGACATGAACAGTCCGCTGCTCACATGGCTGATGGTTTTGGCAGAGTAAGTAGAAGGCCTGGTGTATGTTTTGCAACATCAGGTCCTGGTGCGACTAACATAGTTACAGGAATTGCCACAGCACAAGCAGACTCGGCTCCCATGATTGCGGTGACTGGTCAGGTTCCATCAAAGATGATAGGCAGAGACGCATTTCAAGAAAGTGACATTATAGGAATATCAAACCCTATAGTAAAGTATGCTTTTCAACCACAAGATCCTGCTGAAATCCCAGAAGTAGTAAAAAAAGCGTTTTACATTTCAGCAACAGGCAGACCTGGTCCTGTTTTGATTGATATTCCAAAAGATGTCCAACAAAACGAAGCTGAAATGAACTTTCCAGAAAATATCAAGATAAGAGGATATCATCCGTGGGTGGATCCTGACATCCGAGAAATTGAGCGCGCAATTGATATGCTGCTTTCGGCAGAAAGACCAATTATTCTTGCGGGAGGAGGGGTAATAATTTCAGGAGCATTTGCTGAACTCCAATCTATTGCAGAGCTTCTCATGATCCCAGTTGTTACAACGTTCAAAGGTAAGGGTTCCTTTCCAGAAAATCATCCTCTCTCACTAGGACCAATTGGAATGCATGGTCATGCTGAAGCAAATAAGATGATGGTGGAGGCTGACTGTGTACTTGCCGCAGGTTCGAGATTCTCTGACAGATCAGTAGGAACTTTCGAAGAATTTGAAAAGAGATTGAAAATAATTCACATGGATGTGGATCCTGCAGAAATTGGTAAGAACCAGACAACAAACGTTGCCGTAGTAGGAGATGTAAAGGCATCATTGAGGATTATGGTAAAAATGCTGATTCAGAAGGCTATCAAAAGAAATGGTGATTATCCGTGGTTAAAAAGAGTAAAGGAAACAAAAGAATACTTTAAAGAAAACTTGAAAATACCTGATCATCCACTTGCTGCTGCAAAGGTATTACGTAAATTAAGAGAAGTTTTACCCCATCAATCAATTGTAACTACGGAAGTTGGCCAACATCAAATGTGGGCATCGCTCTTCTTTGATGTAATTCAACCGGGCACATTCTTTAGCTCTACTGGACTTGGTACCATGGGGTGGGGATTTCCTGCTTCTATTGGTGCAAAAGCAGCCAAGCCTGGAGTTCCAGTTTTAGATATAGCTGGTGAAGGCAGCTTTAACATGACAGAAAATTCCCTTGCTGTATCAGTTTTGGATAATTTGCCTGTCATTGTCTTTGTGATGAATAATTTCTCACTTGGAATGGTAGCCCAATGGCAACGAACATTTTACAACAGGCGAATGATAGGAATAGATCTCAAAAACTGTCCTGATTACGTCAAAGTAGCAGAAGCTTATGGGGCTCAGGGGATAAGGGCACAGTCCGTTGAGGAGGTTGGAAACGCAGTCAAAACTGCTCTCAAAAGTGATGTAGCCACAGTAATTGACATCCCAATAGACCCAGAGGAGGATGTTTTGCCATTTGTGGCCCCTGGCACTCCTCTAAAGGATATGATACTACCATCATAATAGGGATATATGATGTGGGCCATACTTTCAGTACTTGTCGAGAATAAACCTGGAGTGTTATTCAAAGTCACAAATTTGTTTAGGGCAAGAAATTTCAACATAGACAGTATTTCAGTTGGAGTAACTGAAAATCCTGAATTTTCAAGAATGACTATCACTACAATCGGTGATGATAAACAGGTAACTCAGATCATGAAACAGCTTGACAAGATGATTGATACAATTGAGGTAAAGCGTCTAGATGAGAAGATGAGTGTGTACAGAGAACTTGTCCTTATGAAAATAAAAGTAAGCAAACCATCAGAGAGCATGGAAATAATGAACCTAGCAAATGCTTTTCAGTGTAAAGTTCATGATGTAAGAAAGTCATCCATCATGATAGAAATTACTGCAACACCAGATAGAATCGACGCGTTCGAGGAATTAGTAAAAGGGTATGGCATTTTAGAGATTGCAAGAACCGGAATCTGTGCACTACCAAGGGGAGGAGTAGATGAAAGTTAGAATATTTGATACCACATTAAGAGATGGTGAGCAGACACCTGGAGTAGCATTGACTCCAGAGCAGAAGCTCAACATAGCAAAAAAGCTTGATATTCTTGGCGTTGATGCCATAGAAGCAGGATTTCCAATCGTTTCCGACGGCGAGATGCAAGGTGTCAAACTCGTAGCCACTGCAAATTTACGTGCGGAGGTTTGCGGATTGGCTAGAACTGATAAAAAAGATATTGATGCAGCTATCAAGGCGGGTCTAAAATATGTCCATACCTTTATTGCAACCTCAGATATTCATCTCAAATACAAATTAAAACTTACAAGAGAACAAGCTCTTGAAAAGGCAATTGAGGCGGTAGAATACGGCAAATCGCATGGACTCCAGATAGAGTTTTCTGCAGAAGAGGACTCCAGATAGAGTTTTCTGCAGAAGACGCAACTAGAACAGACAGAGAGTATCTAAAACAAGTATTCAAGGAAGTTGCAGGCGCAGGCGCAGACAGGATAGATGTTCCAGACACCGTTGGATATTCTACACCAGCATATATGGCAGAAATAACAAAGGATGCAATCGAAGCCTCAAAACTTCCTGTAAGTGTTCATTGCCACAACGATTTTGGACTTGCTGTAGCAAATGCAATATCTGGGATACAAGCTGGAGCGCAGTGCGCACATGTTACTATAAATGGCATAGGAGAAAGGGCTGGAAACGCATCACTTGAGGAGTTTGTCATGGCGTTACAGTGCTTACAGTTTGACAAAAAATTTGAAACTAACATAAACACAAAGCTGCTATACGAAACATCAAGATATGTGTCAAACATTGTCGGCATTCACGTACAACCAAACAAGGCTATAGTTGGTGAAAATGCATTTGGTCATGAATCAGGAATACATACTCATGGGATCTTGAACAATCCTTTGACATACGAACCAATAAGTCCTGAGCTTGTTGGACGAACAAGATGGTTTCAGGTTGGAAAGCACGCTGGTGCACATGGAGTCTCTGCTATGCTTGAAGAATATGGCATTCAACCTACAAGAGAACAAACGCACGAAATTCTAGAAAGGGTAAAAATCCTTGGTGATCAGGGAAAGCATGTTACCGATGTTGAGCTACTTTCAATTGCTGGTGAAGTCATGCAACAGCCAAGTCTTAAGAGACTAGTACATCTCAAAGGATTTTCAGTATCCACTGGAATTGGCAACATGCCATATGCGTTTGTAAAATTAAACATCGAGGGGAAAGATTTTATCGGTACGGACTACGGTGTTGGCCCAGTAGATGCATCAATAAACGCAATTCAAAAGATAACCGGTGAGATAGTAAAAGTAAGAATCAAAGATTACAGGCTTGATTCAATTTCTGGTGGCTCTGATGCACTTTGTGAGGTCACAATAAAGGTAGAGGACGCATATGGTAACTTGGCTTCTGCAAAATCAATTGGAGAAGATATTGTAATTACAAGTGTGCAGGC
>JACQFM010000042.1 GCA_016200035.1 Nitrososphaerota archaeon | reverse complement strand
GCATTAGCAGCAATAGTTGGTGAGGAAGCTCTGAGCGATTTGGATAGAAAGTTTCTAAAAATTGCTAACCGATTTGAACGAAGTTTTGTAAATCAGGGACTCGATGAAAATCGCTCTATTGAACAGACTTTGGATATAGGATGGGAGTTGCTTACTGGTCTTACGGAATCAGAAATGAATCGTATCAAACCAGAACTAATTGCAAAATATGCCAAGAAAAATGCGGGAGGTGCCTGAATAATGCCATCAGTAATTAACATACGCCCAACTCGTCTGGAGTACATACGCACAAAGCGACGAATCCTTATAGCTAAAAAAGGACTCAAATTATTAAAACTAAAACGCCAAGCTTTGATCTTGGAATTTTTTAACATAACGAAAACTGCAACAGCACTGCGAAGTAGTTTACAATCTGAGCTGTTGAAGGGCTATGAAAGTATTCGAATGGCAGAGATGCTTGCAGGTTCCATGCGACTGGAAAATGAGGCTATGAAGATCCCGCAGCTAAGCAAATTGCAAGTTAGATCAAAGAACGTAATGGGCGTTCGCATCCCAAAATTGGAAGGTGGGCATGGAAGAGACATTCTTACAGAATATTTATTGGAACTTCCTACTTCAATTAATGAAGCAATAAAGACTTTCCAACGTATTCATAAAATCGTCTTGGACGTGGCTGAAAAAGAAACTACGTTACGAAAACTTCTATATGAGATAGAAAAGACAAAACGAAAATCTAATGCAATTGAGAACGTCTTCATTCCAAGATTAGAGGCAGCTCTGAAATTTATAACTTTCAGATTAGACGAAATCGAACGTGACACATTTATCATGTTGAAAACCGTAAAGCGCAAGATGGGTGAAAGAGAACAAGAGACAATTACAAGAGAGGAGAGGGAAATTCTTGCCTAGTTTCGTGAACGCAGAACAAAGGAAATTCTATTTGATAAGAAGGGCATTTAAGATTGGTAACATTATAGCGACTTTTCTGGCACTACTTTTTGTAGGTAAACATTTCTTGGGAGTATGACGATGACAAGTACTTCGGAAGGTGGATACGTTGATTCACTTAAGCAAATTAAAGAGGCTGAAGAAAAAGCACAGGCTGAAATCGAGGATCGTAGAATGATAGTAGAAGAAGAAATTAAAAATCTACAAGTTTATGTCGAGAAGTCAATTGAAGCATCAAAAGCGGAAGGTGAAAAATTAGTGGAAACAAGTATCGAACAAGCAAGAAAAAAGGCTGCAAATGAAGCGGATAAGATTTTACAAGATGCCAAGACCAAGGCCAAAACTATATCCATACAAATGAATGACAAGACGATGCGTGAAATAATAGGTATTCTGCTAAAAGGTGTAGAATAATGATTCTCAAGCCTGCGCCCATGACACGTATGGCTATACTAGGCCTAAGAAAATACAGGCAAGTCGTTGTTTCTGTTCTGCATGATCTTGGCATTGTACAACTGGAACCTCTATCGAAAGATGTTGCTGCCATGCTAAGAAATGAACGCGACAATGAATTGTACAGGCAAGTTTCTGATCAACTACTCCGAGTTAAAGCGCTAAAGACTGTACTGCCTGCCATGCCAGTTACACAATGCCGCCGTTTTTCATCTACAGAAGAACTCATGCAGACAGCAAAATCGATTGATATTGATGTTATGGTTGCATCACTAGAAAGAGAGAAAGAAAAACTTCTTACCCAAATGAAAGAAACGGAAAATAACATCAGGCTTGTTGAGGAATTTGCTTTTTTTCCTGAAGACCTGAAAGTTCTCCAGTTATCATCTGCACGCTCATACTTTGGACGTGTTGAATCTGAAAAATTTCCAGCCTTTAAGAAGGCATTGGAAGCAAACAGTCAGGATATTATTTTGGATTCTAAGGCAGGTAAAGAGGTTACACATTTTGTTCTTGTTGTTTTGCCTAATTTTCCTTCTCATGCCCTAGGCACTACCGTCCAGTCACATGGGGTTCATCTTGAAGCGGTACCAAAGCTTGCTGGAAAACCTGACATAATAATACAAAATCAGAAAAATATTCACGGTGAACTTTCTGCGAAACTGAAGCACATTGACGAGCAACTAACAGAAATTTCCAAAATTCATTATACAACACTGGCATGTGCAGAAGAACAGCTTGAAATAGAAAACAAAAAGCTTGAGGTCGTTGAGAACCTTGGAGTTAGCACCGACGCATTCGCTTTGGAAGGGTGGGTGCCAAAATCTAAGATTGAAGAGCTAAAGACTACTCTTCATAAGCATAGCAGAGGAACCATTGTCTACGAATTAAAAACAGATCAAAAACCTCCTTCTTTATTCACAAATCCAAAAACGTTCAGAATCTTCGAGTCTTTCATAAGGTTCTACTCTTTACCATCTGGCGAAGAGTTCGATCCTACCCTTATCTTCGGTCTTATCTTTCCCTTCTTCTATGGTCTAATGCTCGGTGATGTTGGCTACGGACTAGTCATACTTCTGGTTTGTAGATGGGTAATCAGACGTGTTGAGGGTGGAAAGCGCAATTTGAATATAATGCCGAAACCGTTGAGAAATTTTGCCAAGATGATTTTGAAGCCAAGACAAATGGTAAAGTTGGCAAAGGTGATGACTCCTGGCGCTATTATTGCTATAATGTTCGGATTTACGTTCGACTTGTATTTCGGATTTCATCTTAACGGCTATCTCTTTAATCATCTAAATTCACTTGGTTTACATCTCCCTACCAATGGCGCATTTCTAGATCCTCTCTCACCTTTTGGGCTGCGCAAACTTTTGCTAATTAGCGGATACATTGGTATAGGCATGGTATCCTTTGGGCTAATTCTTGGAATACTAAATAGTTATAGAGAAGGCGAAAAGCGACATATGATCGGAAAATTAGGGTGGTTGGTATTTGGATGGGGGATTGTTCTAACAGGACTTGCACTTTTGCACCACGGCCACATAAACCCAATTCATCACGTAGAAGGAATCGGATATTTTGGATTGTTGCTTGGGGGAATTGGTTTAATGCTTTATGGCGAAGGCACCAGAGCAATAATGGAATTGCCCTCTATAGTAAGTCACATACTTTCTTACACTAGAATTGTTGGAATACTTTTGGCTTCAGTTATACTGGCCGATGTAATCGATTTCATTTTCATTAAAACGACGCATCACACATTACCATACGTAGCCCTTGGGGTAATGATATTTTTCATTGGCCATATATTCAATATTATAATTGGAGTCTTCGAGCCTGGTATTCAGGGGGCAAGGTTGATTTATGTTGAATTCTTCTCCAAGTTTTTCCATGGTAATGGAAGACCATTCAAGCCCTTTGGAACTAGAAGACAGTTTACGTATGATCAATACAACCCTGAAGTATTAAACAAAGAACGAATAACTGCTTGAATT
>JACQFM010000049.1 GCA_016200035.1 Nitrososphaerota archaeon | reverse complement strand
GGCGACGCGCTCAAACCTACCAATAAGAGAATACCTCATCAGACTAAAAGAAGCAGGAGTTAATTCTCTTCCAGGAACTGCTGCAGAAATCTTGGATCAAAGACTTCGTGACAAGATTTCTCCCGGAAGAATTAGCGTAAAAAACTGGATCGAAGTTATTAAGACTGCACATAAACTTGGAATTCCTTCAACCTCTACCATAATGTTTGGTCATCTGGAAACTCCCGAAGATAGGACAAAACATATCGCCCTAATTCGCGAAATACAAAAAGAGACAGGCGGCTTTACCGAATTTGTTCCACTAAACTTCATACACACTGAAGCGCCTATGTACAAACACAACCTCCACAACGGAATAAGAAGTGGTGCTGACGGAAATGATGTCCTTTTGATGCATGCTGTTGCAAGGATAATGCTCAACAATTTCATAAACAATATTCAAACATCCTGGGTAAAAGAAGGAGGAAACATGTCACAACTTTTACTTTCATGGGGTGCAAACGATTTTGGTGGCACCTTGATTAATGAAAGTATATCTACAGCAGCGGGAGCTCAAAACGGTCAGCTTCTAAGACCAAAAGACATAAGACGTTTCATAAGACAACATGGAAGAATCCCAGCCGAGCGAAATACATCATATAAGATATTACAAACGTATGAGTCGGAAGAAAAAGAAGGTGCTCTGGACAAAGTTAGCGACACGTCTAGGTTTGGTTCTTATCATGAACTGATAAGGTTAGACAAATATAGATACAAAAGCACCAGGCGTAGTTAGTTGTCAGCTTGTGAAGCAACGCTTTCCAAGGCCAGAAATTTAAAGATAAAGGAGTGTGAGGCTTTTTTTGCAGAAAGAAAAATAATCACGATAAGAATAACGGACTCTGAGATAGCTGAGATAAAACAGAACCAGGAAAAGTCTCTTGCTATACGAATAATACATCAAAAGAGAATCGGTTCGGCCAAAACAACTGATATGGATTTAATACCACAGATGGTCGAATCGGCTCTAAAATCTACAAAATTTGTAAAACCAAAAAATTACTGGAAAAATTTGCCTTTCCCCTCCAGATTTAACACTCTTGAAAAACTCTATGACAAAAAGCTTGCAGAAATTTCTGGAGTTCAGGTATCTGACATTGCGCAAGAAATGATAAACTCTTCAGTGCATCAGAAAATTTCAAAAATCTCTGGATCACTTAATGTCGTTTCCGAAAAAATCGAAATTGCAAACACAAATGGTTTGAACTGTTCTGACAAAGCTACCTACATTATTGGTAACATAAACACTGATTCAACCCAAGGCAACTCTCCGGTAAGTGGTGTAGGTTCATCTTGCTCAAGAACAATGAAGGGGTTTTCTACATCAACGGTTGGAAAAGATGCAGTCGAGATGTGCGTAAACTCTTTAAATCCACATGGATGTGAGCCTGGCACATACGATATAATATTTGAGCCATATGCAATTGGAGAAATGCTTGCATTTGTATTTTCGTCAAATTTTAACCTAAAAATTTATTCAGAAAAGCGAAGCTGTTTTTATGACAAACTTGGTAAAATGGTATCTTCTGAAGATTTTAGTATAATAGACGATCCACATTATCCTGAAGGAATAGGAAGCAAGCCTTTTGATGATGAGGGCATGCCCACAAAACAAAGAGCCCTCATAGATTCTGGGATATTTACAAATACTTTCTCAGATTCGTTCCATGCATTCAAGGAGGGTATTGAATCCTCTGGAAACGCAAGCAGACCTGGATATCCTGCTGGCAGGTCTGCCCAACCCATTCCCTTTCCCTCACCTCACAACCTGAGAATAAAAGCAAATGACAATTCAAAGGATGAAATCATCAAGGATACAAAAAAGGGATTGCTAGTTGGCAGGCTTTGGTATACATATGCTGTTAATCCAGAAAGAGGTGATTTTTCTTGTACCGCAAGAAGTGGAATCAGAATAATTGAGAATGGCATTATCACAAAGCCAGGAAAATCCGTAAGAATAGTTCACAATCTTCCAGTCTTGTTACAAAACATTGCAGCAGTTGGAAATGATGTTAAAACTGTCATTCATTGGCACTCTCTTCCCACTATTACTCCCTCAGTAAAAGTAGTGGCAATCAGCGTGATACCTATTTAGAAAAATGGCAACACAAATTGCAGACCTATTCCAACTGCATATAAAATTAGGAGTAGAACTCCACTAGATAGACCAAGTTTATTTCTAAACATTGGGATTAGTGCAATCATTGTAATTACTGTCACTAGGATCATCTGATCTTCCAAAAGTCGAGTGTTTGGAATTTTTTCAAAAAATCCACCAGTTGCCATTGCAGCAAAAACTGCTACGGAAAGAAGTAATGTATTATTTAGAATCTTTGAACCAAGCACGTTTGCCACTGCAATCGAAGCACCTGTCGCACCCTTGCGTGCCAAAATTATCATAGATATTTTCTCTGGCATCTCGCCAGCAATTGGACTAATTATGATTGCAAGAATAGCTACTGATATTCCACTTTCTATTGCTAGCCCCCCAAGTGAATGAACAAAAGGTTCTGCTCCGATAAAAATTCCTGCAGTACCTACAATGAAGACTATCATGGCTTTGGCAAAGTGCTTCTTTGACATTTGACTCTTATCTGCGTGTACTTTACTTCCTAGAGTTTCCTTCTCCTTTTCCTGTCTCATCTCGCGATATGCAAGATAAATGTAGGCTACAAACAATCCAGTGAAGATTATGCCATCAAGAAAATCATAGCCATCGATAAACAGGCCCGCTCCAACAACAGCTGTTACAATTAGAAGAATTTTGTCTAGTTTGAATTCTTTTACATCAATAAATTTTAGAGGTGCTTGTGATAGTTTTGTTGTGGCAATAATTAACATAATTGACAGACCAAGTGTCATCATCAAGAGATTGCTGCCAAGTGCAGAACCAATAGCTATTTCATAAGAACCATCTTTTGCAGCATATACCACAATTGCTATTTCTGGAAGAGTAGTCGCAATACTAAGGAGTGTTCTTCCGACAAACCTTGCCCCCCATCTTTCAGCAAGATGCTCTGCGCCATATGACAAAAGCCAGCTTGCAAACACAAGCTCGCCCAGCCAGCCAAGCAAAGATAGTGAGCTGTCAACCAATTTCTTCCCTACTTCGGCACGTTGTTATAAGCCATTATTTTTGGCGATCATTGGTCTTTTACAATTATCATAGTCAAAGTGGACTTGATGCCGTCAATTTTGCGCACTTGGTTTGTTATAGTTTCACGCAGAGTCTCCATTGAATCTGCCTCTATCTCCATTACCACGTCATAGACACCATAGACAGGATAAACCTCTTTGACATTTGGGATCTGTCTTAATTCTGATACCAGTTTGTTTTCTTTGCCTAGTTCAGCATTCATTAAAACAAAGGCGCTGTGCACAAGGTCCAATCCTTTTCCTTGAATAAAAACAAATTGAAATTGTTGAAAAAAAATCCTAGTTAGCTCAAAAAAATTTTCGAGCTAAGATTAATAAGGTAAGTTACCGTACCATTACGGTAACATGAAGACAAGAATGACATACCTTCCAGTTGAGGTGGCCGACCAGTTTTCAGACTTTATTATAACTAGAGATGAGCAGGTTTTGGATTCTGTAAAGGCGCGTGCTCGTGACTTTAGCACTATTTCTCTTCTAAAGCTCTTATACCAGCTTAGATGTAACCCTATGACCTTTTCAGATCTGTATGTAAAATCGAATATACGAATGAAAAAGTCCTTTTTAAATTACCTACATCTTTGTGTGACATATAGTTTTGTGACAAAGATGGCAGTTGGCTCAAACATGGTTTATTCTATTACAGACAAAGGTAGAACAATGCTGGAATTGTTTACGCAGAAAAGTAATTAGGCAGATAATCTTTCACAACAAGGATGCCAAGAAACGGCTTTCCTGAAGCCGAAGTCTTTGAGATTGAAAAGATAAAGTTTAACAACCCAATAATTTTTGCAGGTTTTGTAGGCGCTGGACTTGCCGGCTCCATTGCTGTTGGATATATTATTGAAAAATTAAAGATGAAAGAGATTGGATATATGCGATCAAAGTATCTTCCTCCAGCTACGGTTTTTATTAGAGGGAGGCTCAGACATCCATTTCGCTTCTACTCAAACAAAAAGGGAACCATTTGTGGAATAATTTGTGAAATAACTTTACGCACTGAAGGTCTTTACACAATTGCTTCATCAATTCTTGATTGGGCTGAAAAAAATGGCTCAAATGAAATAGTCATAATAGACGGTGTGGCAAGCGATGAAGAGCACGATAAGAAAGCATTTTGTGCTGCAGAAGAAGACCTTTGTAGAATCATGGCAGACAAAGGTATAGAAATGATTCCCCAAGGTTTTGTGATGGGAATTGCAGGGGCCATACTAAACGAGTGTCTCATACGAAAGATACGTGGTGTAACTCTACTTGTAAGAGCAAATCCAAAAAAACCAGATCCTGTGGCTGCTGCAACTCTTGTAGATGCCATCAACAGGTCATATGAGACAAAGATAGACGTTTCAGATCTCAGAAGACAGTCAGAACAAATAGGCCATGACTTCAAAGAGCTTTCTGAAAAGTATTCAGAGGCAAGAAAATCAGATGCAGGCATGTATATGTAGTATATTTTATACATAATATATTATATTTAATCTTTAGTACATACAAATTCTTTTATTTTAAAAGAATAGGATCAACAACCGTTGGGACTAACATACAAAGATGCTGGGGTTGATATTAAGAAAATAAAGCAAACTCAAGCAACAATTGGCAGACTCATCACATCAACCCACAAACTGCAAAAGAGAGCGCGTATAGCATCTGGGTTTGGTCATTACGCTGGCATCGTAGAAATTTCTGGGGGCAAGCTTTTGGCAATGCACACAGATGGCGTGGGAACCAAGGTCATAATATCACAGATGATGAAAAAATACGACACAATAGGAATTGATTGTGTTGCAATGAACGTAAATGACATAATTTGCATCGGAGCTACACCAATATCATTTGTCGATTACATAGCAGCAAATAGAAACAATGAAGAGATTTTTAAAAAAATTGTTCAGGGATTAGTAAGGGGCGCAAAAAAGGCCCAAGTGCCAATAGTTGGAGGCGAGACTTCAATAATGCCTGATGTAATATCAGGAAAGGACTTTGCATTTGATCTTGTTGGGATGGTAGTAGGAATACTTTCTAAAAATGAAATGGTACTTGGAGACATGGTAACCCCAGGTGATATAATAATTGGCATCAATAGCAGTGGTCTTCACTCTAACGGATACTCTCTGGCAAGGAAGGTATTACTTTCAAAATACTCGCTCAAGGACAGAATTAAGGGGTTGGGCACTCTTGGCGATGTTCTTTTGGAGCCAACTCAAATCTATGCAAGACCAGTCCTTGAGGCACTAGATGAATGCGACGTACATGGCCTAGCTCATATAACAGGCGGCTCCTTTACGAAGCTTCTTCGACTCAAAAAAACTGGCTATTTACTTGATAACATGCCAGATCCGCCACAAATATTTCAAATGATAGAAGACCAAGATGTAGAAAAGGCTGAGATGTACAAGACCTTCAACATGGGCATCGGTTTTTGTCTCATAGTGCCAGAGGAGGAAGAGGAACGAATCGAGGAGATTTTCAAAAAACACGGCCTAAAAAGCAGGCCGATTGGTAGCATAATAGAGAAAAAGGGAGTCTTTGTAAACTCGCTTAAAATTGCGTAATTGATGCGTTGAGCAACTAAAAGAAGACATTTTGGAACCATAAATGATGTTTTAGAGTTTTAACATTAGAATTTAATACCCATTTTTGTGCTAGAAACTAGTGCAAAAATCAAGAACGTCATTTGAGCAGGCATGTCTTGAAATCTCGCAGAACCTACTTACAATTCCCAACCCTACAAGAAAGGAAGTAAAAAAAGAGATAAAAAAAATCTGTACAAAATATTCACTTGAAAGAATTCCTAGAAACTATGAGATCCTTGCAGAAGTTAATGGTCAAGATTTCATCAAACTTCAAAAGGCGCTCTTACGAAAACCTGTCAAGACAGCCTCAGGCGTTGCAGTAATTGCCCTTATGCCAAAGCCATATGCTTGCCCCCATGGAAGATGCACCTACTGCCCTGGTGGAGTTGAGTATAACACACCAAATAGCTATACAGGAATGGAACCATCTACTCAAAATGCCATACAAAATGAATACGACCCAAAAAGGCAGATACTTGATAAGCTAAGACATCTTCAAGCGTACGGACATGATGGAACAAAACTAGAGCTTGTTATTGTTGGTGGAACCTTTCTTTTCATGCCTCATGAGTATCAGCAGAATTTTATAAAATCTTGTTTTGATGCCATAAACGGATTCGATTCTCCAGATTTAGAATCTGCCAAGAAGAAAAACGAGCTTGCCAAAATAAGAAATGTTGGATTTACAGTAGAGACAAAACCTGAGTACTGTAAAAAAGAACATGTTGACCTTATGTTAGATTATGGGATTACAAGAGTGGAGATTGGAGTACAAAGCCTGCATGAGCAAGTCTATGAGATTGTAAATCGAGGTCACACACTAAATGATGTCATCGAGTCTTTTCACATAGCAAAAGATGCAGGATACAAGATTGTAGCTCATATGATGCCTGGTCTTCCTACAATGAGTCCAAAAGAAGACATTGCAGACTTTAGAAAACTCTTTGACGATCCAGCTTTCAAACCTGACATGCTAAAGATCTATCCAACCCTAGTGTTAGAAAACACCAAGCTGTATGAGTCTTTCAAATCAGGTGACTATATTCCATATTTGGATCAAGACATGATACAGGTTTTAATGGAAATCAAAAAGATGGTTCCAAGATGGGTAAGGATAATGAGGGTTCAAAGAGAAATATCCTCCGATCAGATAATTGCAGGTCCTAAGCTTGGCAACATCCGTCAGCTTGTTCAAAAAAATCTCAAAAAACAAAATCTTAGCTGCAAATGCATAAGATGCCGCGAGGCTGGTCTTTCTGAAGGTGCAATTAACCTTGACGATATAAGATTGAACAGAGAAGATTACCAGTCTTCACATGGGCATGAGGTCTTCTTGTCATATGATGATTCCCAAGATAGAATTTTTGCCTTTTTGAGATTACGCAAGCCAAGTGATTTGGCTCACAGAAAAGAAATAACAAAGAATACAGCCATCGTAAGGGAACTCCATGTCTATGGCAAATCACTCAGGCTTGGAGAAAGAGATACACAAAGTGTTCAACATCTTGGCCTTGGCAAAAACCTCATGAGAGAAGCTGAAAAAATATCGCGAGAAGAATTTGATTCAAAAAGACTTGCTGTAATCAGTGCTGTTGGCACAAGAGAATATTATCGAAGGATTGGTTACTCTCTTCTAGGTCCATACATGTCAAAGGAATTATCATAATGGAAGAACAGAAAATTATAGGCAGAGGTACCTGGATAGACAAGCTTGCATTTGAGCTGGTAGAGAGGGAAAAGACACTTGGCCGTAACCTTAGTATGCTCAAAGTAGAGAGTGGTCTTGGAGCTTCTGGTATTCCGCACATTGGAAGCCTAGGTGATGCAGTAAGAGCACATGGGGTCAAACTTGCATTAGAAAACCTTGGTTACAAATCTGAGCTGATTGCATATTCAGACGATCTAGATGGTCTTAGAAAAATTCCCGAAGGACTTCCCGACTGGTTAAAGGATCATTTAGCAAAACCAGTATCCTTTATCCCCGACCCATTTGATTGTCATGACTCTTATGGTTCGCACATGAGCAGTCTCTTACTTGAAGGACTTGATAAGCTTGGCATCAAATACAAATTTCAAAGAGGTGTTGATACTTACAAAAACGGACTGCTCAAAGAACAGATCCACACAATATTGGTAAATAGCAAAAAAATAGGTGAAAAAATTGCAGAGCTTGTCGGTCAAGAAAAGTACCAGGAGGCGCTTCCATACTTTCCCATTTGTGCAGCTTGCGGCAAGCTCTATACTGCTGAAGCTTATGAGTACATAGCAGATGAGAGAAAGATAAAGTATAGATGCCATCAAG
>JACQFM010000043.1 GCA_016200035.1 Nitrososphaerota archaeon | reverse complement strand
TATCAGAAATTTAATTTCAGAAGAAAAACAAAGAACAAATCTTTCAGGTGTAATCCATGCCATATTGATGGTTGTTCATGATGAAGTGTCTGAACAGATAGTTACAGGAATTAAACATAACTATGAAGATCTCATTGACACACATCTGCACAGCAAGGTGGATGGGAATAAGTGTATGGAGCTCTTTTTGTTACATGGTCAAGCGGATAAGGTTGATGTAATGACTAGAGATTTTAAGACAAACAGAAGAATAGATCATGTAAAGTTAGTTGCTATGTGAACGACTAAAACGAGACTATTTGATATTTTGACTAGATGAAGATATAGTGACTTAGATACCTTTTTCATTTAAAATTAGTGCAAGAAGTGCTGCACGTGTATCCTTTCCATATTGCGCTTGTGTAAAGTATTTTGCATAAGGAGTAGAATCTACTTCAGGAGAGATCTCATCTAGGCGAGGAAGTGGATGCATGATTATGGCATCATCTTTCATTTTCTTTAACATGTCAAGGCCAATCTTATAGCTTCCCTTCACCTTTGCGTATTCTTCTGCATCAGCAAATCTTTCCTTTTGTATTCTTGTGACATAAAGTACGTCAAATTCATCTAGGTTTTCCTCTAAATCTGTTGATTCTTTAAATGGTAATCTTTTTTGTATTTCATAGGTTGAGTCTGCTCTAATTTTCAAAGCAGGGGGAGAGATGAGATGCACATCTACTTTGTAATTCCCAAGTGCATATAACAATGAATAAACTGTTCTACCGTATTTTAAATCTCCTACTACTCCTATTTTCAGGCCATCAATCTTTTTTTTCTCCTTTCTAATTGTATAAAGATCTAGTATAGCTTGTGTTGGATGCTCTTCGGTTCCACTACCCGCATTTATCAATGGTTTTGCCGAAACCTCTGCTGCAAATCTGCTTGAACCATCTAGCTGATGTCTTAGAACAAGAACATCAGAATAAAGTGACATTATCCTAACAGTGTCAGCAAGACTCTCACCCTTCTTTGTAGATGATGATAACGCATCAGCTATTCCTATCGATGTTCCACCCAGCGATGCCATGGCAGCTTCAAAACTTAATCTTGTTCGTGTGCTTGGCTCAAAGAATAGGTATCCCAAAGTTTTCCCACGAGCGAGTTCGCGGCGCTCATTAGGGCTCATAGCAATTATTTTATCGGTTGCATTGAATATTGTATCAAATTTCTCTCTGTCTAAGTCACGAATTGAGATGATATCTTTTTGGAAAAAAAAATTGCCCATTTTCGTTCAATAATATATATGAGTAATATACAAAGTATTCCAATGTCAGAATCTGATCTTATCGTAAGACGAATTAAAGACGGTACAGTAATTGATCATATTGAAGCAGGTAAGGGTCTCAAGGTTCTGAACGCGCTTGAAATAGACGGCAAAGATGGCAATGTGATAACAGTCGCATTAAACGTGCCAAGTGCGAAAGTTTCAAAAAAGGACATAATCAAAGTAGAGAACAGATTTCTAAAGGATGACGAAACGAATAAGCTTGCTCTCATTGCGCCCAAAGCTACTGTAAATATAATCAAAGATTACAAGTTGGTTGAAAAGAGACGCGTTGCCTTACCAAATGAAATAGAAAGAATTTTCAGATGTTCAAATCCGGATTGTATCACAAATAGCGGTGAAGATATAGAAGCAATAATGGATATTGTTGACAAAGCGGGTGTTATTCTCAGATGCAGATATTGTACGAGAATTTTGGATGTTAATGAATTAAAATACTACTAATCTACTGGCCTAATATGATGAACATCATGACTATGCCGTAAATTGCAATCGATTCTACCATACCGACGAAGATGAAAACTTTTGATTGTAGTGCTGGGTTTTCACTAATAACTGCCAAACCAGCTGAGCCAACGTAACCTAGACCTATACCTGCACCCAGTGCAGCAAGACCAAAAGCAAGACCTGCTCCAATAAGTTTAGTTGAAGATTCTGAAAGTGAGCTACCATCAGCAGCATAAGCAATTCCTGTTAATCCGGAAACAGAAATAGCGAAGAGAAGAATAAAAATGTAAAATGCTGGTTTCATTCTCAACTACGCTCGTTTTTTCACCATATTTAAATCATGATATAATATTTTCATTAGATTTTTTCCAACGTTTTCTTTTTGAAAGTTTTAAGATCATCTTTTATTGTTTTGACAAAAACTTCGTGTTCCTGATCCAATCTTTCTTTGGCCTCTTCAAGTAGTTTTTTGATGTCTTCCTTTGCCATTATGACTTTCTTTTCTCAATTACTGCTTTGACTTTTTTTAATCTTGCGAATTCCTCCCGTTCTCTTTCTTCCAAAGTTGAGAGTATAAATTTGACCCGTGATTGGTATTGTGGGATGATAACATTTTCAAGCGCGTTCAGAAGCTTTTGAGTCTTCTCAAGTGCCTTTGCTAGACTAAAAATCGAATTTTCATATTCTGCTGCTTTACAGATCTGCGAAAGCATGATCTTAATCTGCTTTGCAGCTCTATCAATTGAGGCGTTTGTATCAGCAAAACCATAAGGCATAGATTTTGTATCACTTACCTTTACGGCAAGGGATGGTATTGAGACGTCAACAACTCTCTTTACTGTAACATCAACTTGCATTACTGCGGGTGTGGATTGAGCAACTGAGTCTACTGTATTTGCACCTAATGATAGATAAGCATCATTTACAGATCTGTAAACGTCCTGTAATGGATTCCATATATCTCCTCGAGCTTTCGTTGCCTCTGTTATCATTTCATCTATCCTTTTTAGTAGCACTTCACGCTTATCATCAAGAATTTTCTGGACCATCTTTGCGACCTGACTAGATCTCTTATACTTGAGAAGTTCAATCTTTGTTGCAGTTACATTTTGTCCAAAGGACATTTAGTTCGCCTTGTAGTATTGATCAATAAACTTGTCTTTGACTTTGTTAAGCTCACCTTTTGGCAAAATAGATGCGGTTTTCCATTCCAGAGCAAGTGTTTCTTCCAGAGATCTGTTTTCATCTACTCCTTGTGACAAAAAGTTTTTTTCAAAAGCATCACCAACATCCATGTATTTTATATCGACTCCAGTAAGTCCTGCCTTTCCTACAATTTCTGATAACGCCCTTACTTCTTGAGCTCGTGAATAACCATCATACATCTGGTTCGCAATTTCCATGTGGTCTCCCCGCGTTCTTCCTTCACCTACACCATCCTTCATGATTCTGCTGAGACTCATTAGTACATTAACTGGCGGGTAGATTCCTTTTCTAAACAGATCTCTGCCCAATACAATTTGACCCTCAGTTATGTATCCAGTAAGATCAGGAATAGGATGTGTGATATCATCGGCTGGCATGCTAAGTATGGGCATTTGTGTCACGCTTCCTTTTCTACCTAGCAGTCTTCCTGCCCTTTCATAAATAGTTGACAAATCGGTATACAGGTATCCCGGATATCCTTTTCTTCCTGGTACTTCTTCACGCGCTGCACTTATTTCACGTAATGCTTCGGCATAATTTGTCATATCTGTAAGGATTACAAGTACATGCATGCCAAGATCATACGCAAGATATTCAGCAACTGTAAGTGCAACACGAGGAGTGATGATCCTTTCAATGGCAGGGTCATCTGCTAGGTTAAGAAAAAGTACACTTCTTTTTAGCGCTCCTGACTCCTCAAGGCTTCGCTTAAAGTACTGGGCTTCACTGAATTGTACACCTATAGCTGCAAAAACAACTGCAAATTCCTCTCCGCTTCCGATTACTGCGGCTTGTCTTGCAATTTGCGCTGCCAAAATATTATGTGACATTCCAGAACCTGAAAAGATAGGGAGCTTCTGACCCCTTACTAGGGTCAACATTCCATCTATAACTGAAACACCAGTTTGAATAAAGTCTCGAGGATACTCCCTTTGCTCTGGATTCATAGGTTCGCCGTTAATGTCTAGGAATTTAGATGCTATCGGTTCTGGAAGACCATCGTTTGGTCTTCCCAATCCATCAAACACTCTACCAAGCACTTCTGCAGATACTGGCATCGTCATTGTTTTGCCACTAAACTTGGCCTTGGTTCCCGAAATGGAAAGACCTGTTGTACCTTCAAAAACTTGAACAACCGCTTTGCCATTGCCTACTTCCAAAACCTTGCCAAGTCTCTTTTCACCCGCTGTTGTCTCTATTTCTACAAGCTCGTCATATGAAGCCCTCTCTACACCGTCTACTATCACTAGAGGACCTTTGATTTCTGCAATTTTACTATATTCGATTCCACCTTGTAGCGTCAAGTTGTCACTTTCACTCCAACAATGTTTTTGAATTGTTCATTCATTAGTGCTTCTACTTGGTCCAATTTGTCGAGCTGATCATCAGGAATTTCCATTCTAGCTTTCAGCATACTGCTTATCACAGACATTGCTCTGATATCCGTAATAGTTGCCCCTTCCTTTAGCGCACGTTGAGCATTTCTGTAAAAGTTGACTAAGAGCTTTAGAAGTTTAAATTGTTTTTTAGGACTACAGTATGTATCCACATTATCAAAAGAGTTTTGTTGCAGAATTCCTATCTTAATCATTCTTGCTACTTCTAAAATGAGTTTTTCTTCTTCTGGCAATGCTTCTGGACCTAGCAATCTTACTATTTCTTTGAGAGTGTCTTCTCTTTGTAATACAGAGTATGCTTCGTTTCTAAGAGGTAACCATTCATCACTAATATTGGCACTCCACCACTTTGCTATGTCAGAAAGATATCCTGAGTAGCTATTCATCCAGTTGATTGATGGATAGTGTCTAGAATATGCAAGCCTAGCATCAAGTGCCCAAAAAGTTTTGATGAATCTGATTGTGTGAGTTGTCACAGGTTCAGTAAAATCACCGCCAGATGGCGACACTGCGCCGACAAGTGTTACAGATCCTTCTCTTTCTGGACTTCCAAGGGCTCTTACTCTTCCTGCCCTCTCATAAAATTCTGCAAGCCTTGATGCTAGATATGATGGATATCCTTCCTCCGCCGGCATCTCTTCAAGTCTTCCACTCATTTCACGCAATGCTTCTGCCCATCTGCTAGTAGAATCTGCAACAAGCACAACATGGTTTCCCATATCCCTGTAATACTCAGCAATTGTTACACCTGTGTAGATACTTGCTTCTCTTGCTGCAACTGGCATATTGCTTGTGTTTGCAACTAGAACAGTTCTTTCCATTAGTGGTCTACCGGTGTGTGGATCCTTAAGATGTGGAAACTCTACAAGAACCTCTGTCATTTCATTTCCTCTTTCTCCACAACCAATGTAAACAACAACCTGCGAATCAGCCCATTTTGCAATTTGATGTAACGTAACAGTCTTCCCGGTTCCAAATGCCCCTGGTATGGAACCAGTTCCTCCCTTAGCAATAGGAAAGAAAGTATCAATAACACGTTGTCCGGTGATTAATGGAACTGTAGGATCAAATCTCTGCTTATATGGTCTTGGCTTTCTTACTGGCCATCTATGATACATCTTTAGCTGGGTCTTTGTTCCGGCTTTTTCAGTAGTAGCAATTTCTGTTTCAATGTCATACTGACCATCACTGGCTATACTCGCAATCTTACCACCATGGTGGTCAGGTGGAACAAGAATGCTATGTTTTATTAACTGAGTTTCTTCAACTGTGCCTAAAATATTTCCAGCCTGTACATCATCTCCAACTTTGACAGTAGGAGTAAACTTGTACTTTTTAGTCATGTCAACTGGGGTTGTAGTAACTCCTCTACCGATAAACGAACCAGATTTTTTTGAGAGCTCCTTAAGTGGTCTTTGTATTCCGTCATAAATCTGACCAATAATTCCTGGGCCGAGCAGAACACTCAAGGGACTTCCTGTGCCGATGACTGGTTCTCCAGGTCTTAATCCGCTTGTAGATTCATAGACTTGAATAAAGGCAACATCGCCCGTTAGTCTAATTACCTCACCAATAAGATTCAGACTTCCTACAGAAACAGTCTCATACATTTTTGCGTCAGACATTCCATCTGCTTTGACCGCTGGTCCGCTAACCCAAACAATTTTTCCTTTTGCAACCAAATTAACTACCTGCCGAATTTGAGTGCAATATCTTTCCTTATTAAAGGCTTGAGACGTTCGATTCTCGCATCAAGTGTATTATCAAAACTCATCGATCCATCTTTCGATTTTACCAAAACTCCACCAAGACAATTAATTGTGTTAGAAGACAAGGTAGCGCCAGAAAACTTTGATAATATAGATTGCAATATTGATTTATCTTTTGCATTGCATTCAACTATAACGTTAGAAGCGTCAAGTTCTTTTATTGATTCATCAAGTAGTTGTGTCACAAGTTTTACATAATCATCGTTTCGCATCAGAAGATCTATTTTTTCAATAGCCTTTGCAAAGACTTTCTCTACAGATTCTTCAATAAGTAAAAGCTGTTTGTTTCTTGCTTCTAGTCCAGAACTTCCTATTATTTGCTTTTGGAGTTTATCTGCTTCTTTTTTACCTTCTGCAATTATTCTATCATACTCCTGCTCGAAAGATGAGAGTGACTTTGTGAGTGTGTTTTTTGATTCATCTAATGATTGTTTTAAGCTTGCAATTAATTCGTTCTCAGATTGATTCAAAATGTTATCAACAGTTTTCTCTAATGCTGGTGATG
>JACQFM010000039.1 GCA_016200035.1 Nitrososphaerota archaeon | reverse complement strand
ACTGAATATCTCAAGTCAGACAGGATAATTGCTTTACAAGATGATTTTAGAACAAGGTATTCTTATAATTCAGGGGTCTTTGTCACTGTAAATAAAAAACATGAGTTAAGGGGTTGTATTGGATTTCCGACGCCAGAAAGAAAGCTCAATCCGTCACTTACAGATGCAGCTATAGCAGCTGCAACAAAAGATCCTAGAGTTCCCTCAGTTAGGTATGATGAGCTCAACAATATCACAATTGAGGTAACAGTGCTGACGCCTCCCGAGGAAGTTAAAGTGGAACACTCTCATGAATATCCTAGTAAGATAAAGGTTGGAAGAGATGGGCTAATTGTAAAGTGGGAGTTTGGTTCTGGTCTCCTTTTGCCTCAAGTGCCAGTAGAATACGGATGGAATGAAGAGGAATTTCTTAATTATACATGTGAAAAGGCAGGTGCGCCTGCTGATTGCTGGAAAAAAAAGGGAACAAAAATTCTTAGATTTGAAGGAATTGTTTTCAAGGAAATAGGTCCAAATGGTAAGGTTGCACGAGTCTCATTCTGATATCATACCATTTTCTGCATCAAGAAAAATTCTCATACCATCTTTAAGTGAGTTATAATCATCCTGCGTTACTACAACAAGCGGTATATTTGCAAGTGCACATCCTGAAACTGTTGTTAGATCAGGCTTTAGGCAAATTATTGCTTTTGGTGCACATTTGTTAGATTTCAAAGAATAGATAGTGTATGCACCAACACTACTTCCTACTCCATATGGAAAGACAAGAATCCGATCTGCAAGTGATTTGTCAAAAAGATCGTGTCTTTGATCTCTTACTTTCCCAGTTTTTTTATCAATTGCTCCAAGAAAATTGATCGGTTTTTTTGCTACCATTACTTCGCCTCTTGCCTTTCCCTTTACAATTATTTTCAATATCATTTTGTTTCTTCCTGAATAATTTTGCTTAGGCTTTTTAGATTTACACCAACACCATTTGAGGTTCTCAGATAGTATGCGCCTTTTACGCTATTTGTTACCACACTGTCAATGTCTCTTTTGTCTACTAGTGGAGTAAGGCAAATACAACAATCAGAAAGAAGCTCTCCCCCTGCGCGTTCAATAGCTCCTGCATGCCCAAGACGTCTTGCCTGCTCCTGAACAGCCCGTGGACAAAATATCATACATCGCTTTTTGAAGGTCTTTCCCTCTAGCATTACAGCAAGGTCAGATATTTCTTCCATACCAAGCTGTGGACTACCGAGAGTAATAATGTCGCCAGAGTCTGCTGTGTTTAATTCATCATGAACTTTTTGCATTTCTTTTTTGTCAAAATCTATAGTTTCTCCATCTGATTCTCCAAGTGTAAACATACCGCAAGTACCTGACGTACCCATGCCTGCACAAAGTGATTTACAACTGCGTCTGTCAAGATCGTTTGTGCCAGAAATAGCAATAGAGTTTCCTGCTACCTTACCAGCAAAGTATCCAACCATCCCATAGGTCAATTCATCCTTTTGTTCTACTTTCATTCTAATGGTAAGATTTGGTCTTCTAGATTCTTCTTTTCGTAGTTCTGAATATGGACTCTTACCAGTAAGTGCACTAGCAAGAGCACTAAAGGCGCCCTCCTTGTTTGTCCGAAGATTGGCCACAGAGTTTGCATAAATCGCAGCATTACTTTCTGCAAAAGAAACATGAGTACCCTTCTTTGGAAGCTCGAAGATCTCATAAGGAATGCATGAAAAGGATAGAGTTGCGCCCATTCTTTCATATGATTTTTTTATATCTAGTTGTTTTTCTACAAATTCCTCATCCAATTTATATTTGGAAATTGTATCCAAATCAAAACCCATAGGATTGATGGTTGTCTTTACCTTGAATTTGGCTTGCTTACTTAAATTTGCAAGAAACTCTTGACCGGCATCACCTATTGTGTTGTAGTTTATGCCTGAAAGGTGTGCCCATTCTATTGGAATTAATCTGTCTGCGTTAGAAGCTTCTCCTATGGCTACAAGAATTCTATAAGCAAGAGCTAGAGTTTCTCCTTGTTTACCTTTTAAAGCCGATTCCTCTTCCTTTGTAAGATCCACATGATATCCTTCTCTATCAGATATAATACTTGTATGGTTTTATAATACAACCAAGGACAAACTATAACATGAAAAAAATTTTGCGTGGTATGATAAGGACTATGAATTTGGTTAAGCCACCAAGAATGACTGCGTTAAGAGAGCTGCATGAAGCAGAGACGGGAGGACCACTTAGTATTCTTATAGGAACAATACTTTCGGCAAGAACTAGAGATGAAAATACATCAGTTGTCGTTAAAAAATTATTTGATAAATATGAGACAGCTCATTCACTTGCACGAGCCAAAGTCTATGATATTGAAAAAATAATCAAATCGACTGGATTTTATCATGTCAAGGCAAGACGAATAATCGAAGTAGCATCCATCATTGACAAAAAGTATGGCGGAAGGGTTCCCGATAGCCTAGAGGAGTTACTTGAGCTACCAGGAGTTGGTAGAAAGACTGCAAATTGTGTGCTTGTGTATGCTTTTGAAAAACCTGCGATACCTGTGGATACTCACGTTCATAGAATTTCAAACAGAATCGGTCTTGTCAATACAAAGACTCCTGAGGAAACAGAGGTTGAGCTTATGAAAAAAATTCCAAAGAAGTATTGGCTTGAAATAAATGACACATTTGTTATGTATGGCCAGAATATATGCAAACCAATTTCTCCTATGTGTGATGTGTGCCAGATAAAAAATATGTGTGAGTATTATAAAACTAGACTCGCTTCTTAGTCTTTAGTAATATCAAAATTATGCCTCCAACTGCAGCCAGAAGAACTACTGGATAATAGTACAGAGGATTCTCGGCAGGGTTTCCTGACAGGAAATTCAATACAACTATACCTGCACTAGCCGTGGGCGGATCGGTAGTTGATTCTAGTCCAAATACCGAGTAATCCCTTATTGTAAAACCTGCCAAATCTAGGTTTGATACAACGATTCTTTGTCCATTGTTGACAGAAAAGCCACCGTTACTGGAATGTTGCGCTATGATGATCTTACCGGGCTTCCAACCATCCGTTTTACTAAGATGAATTACGACATAACCAGCATCCTCGTTTTGTACCGCAACCCAGAATTTTAGATCAGGCGGGCTCCCCATACCGATTTCAATGAATTTTTCTAGGTTGCTTCCATCGTACAGCCTAACAACTGCATTACCATTTGGATTGGCATATACTAGTTTATTTTCGATTTCAAGCTGCCAATTGGTTATGTGCTCATGTTTTAATTCAGTAACTTTTGCATCATGGCTTACTACGTTAAATGTATCAAAGGGTACCTCAACTGTATCAAGCTCCAATGATTTGTTTACTTTTCCCTGAGAATAGGCAGGAAGAAAAGGAATCATAAATAACAGTAAGAAAACTGCAAGCCGTTTCACAAAGTTAGCTTATGAGGCTTTAATAAAAATCTAGTCGACAAAAGGCTTACTTGAGCTCATAATAATTTTCGATACTTCTGGACGTATAAGATACTCTGATGGGGTTTGACTATCAAGAATCATAGTTCTAAGCTTTGTTCCGCTAAGCTGTTCTTGAAACTCTGGCCCATGAGGACAGTTTCTTTCGCTTGCAAATGAAAGGCATTTTTTACAATAAAAAAATGCTGGATAAAAGACAGGCTCGATTCCAAGATCTGGGTATTCTTTGAATATTTTATGTGCGGCAAAAGGATCGTAATAATTTCCCACGCCGGCGTGGTCACGACCTATTATAATGTGGGTACAGCCAAAATTCTTCCTCATTATCGCATGATGTATGGCCTCCTTTGGACCAGCATATCTCATCTCAGTATGAAGTGTAGCAAGATAGCATCTATTTTGTGGATAGTAATGCTTGATCAGTGTTTCATAGGCACTTACAATGACCTCATCTGTAAAATCACCAGACTTTTTTCTACCTATGAGAGGATTTATGAAAAGTCCATCGTGTGTATTTAGTGATGCTTTCTGAAGCATTTCATGGGCAACATGTGGTACATTTCTTGTCTGAAACGCAACAACGGTTTTCCATCCAGCTTTTTCAAAGCTTGTTCTAGTTTCTAGCGGTGTTTTACGATATTTTCTTATCGGGATCTCTTTAGGTCTTTTCAGGTAGTCTATTTTTCCACCTACTAAAAAATCATGCATTGCCAAAGTCTTTTCTACACCTGGATGTTTTGGATCTGTAGTTCCATAGACGCCCTTTGTCATTGACTTTTTATCAAAAGTGTAGACATCTTCTACATTCAAAATGGCAAAGATACTGCCTTCTTGATTTTTCAAAAGTACTTCATGCGAATCCTTCATTTTTGTTGCCGTTTGTTTGTCTACGTCAAGGATTATCGGAATTGCCCACGGAATATCATTTGCAAGTCGTCCTTTGCTAACTACACTCTCAAAGTCATCTTGTACTAAAAATCCCTCAAGTGGGCTGAAAATACCATCAGCTATGTTTTCTATGTCATTTGCAAGATCATCGCCAACCAAAATTGTGGCCATACCTGAAGTGT
>JACQFM010000041.1 GCA_016200035.1 Nitrososphaerota archaeon | reverse complement strand
TCATAAGATCTTCTGGCGTAGGTACGCCCTCTTTAAGTGTGGCAACTGCGGCAGTTGCCATTCCTAGCCCCATTCCCACAACCAGACCGTATACAAATTCGTTCTTGTCTTGTACCTTCAGGACATCGTTGCTTGCCTGTACCTCATACAGATGAGCTGGTATGGATTGTATCGCACCATCAATTGTTCTTTTCACTAGTTCCTCTAGCTTTTCGTTCTCGTTCATATCAGAAAGATGGTTATCAAGTCTACAATTAAATACGCTTTTATTTCAACAAAAAAAGATGCAATGTTCAAAATTGTTGATGACTATCACATTGTTGGCTTCAATTGTCTTTATGCCTCAAATTGTCAATGGCCAAACTGCAGGTGGGATAACCGCTTCTACTAACAAGTCTGAATATCAGCCAGGAGACAAAGTAATCATAACCGGTAAAGTACAAAAAATAGAAGAGGAGCAGCCTGTTACGATTCTAATCCGAAATCCAATTCATAATGTCTATGATGTAGGACAAGTTGATTTGCAAAACGATATTTTTGTTCATGATTTTGTTATCGGCAATAACTCAAAACCTGGTGATTATACAATTCAAATTAAATATGCTGATCAGAGTGTAGAACTACATTTTACAGTTACTTCTGGTCTTGTGCAAATAATTCCTGTTGGCACCAGTTCAATCAAGGTCATAGGTAATGAGATTGGCTTAATCAAGTACAAGAAGGCTTCAATTTCGATCCAAGATTTTTCTATAATAATTGGTCTTGATTCAAGTGGTGCAAAATCAAGCTCAGTCGAGCAGGAATTTGAGATTCCCAAAGAAGTTATTGACGCATCTGGCAGTTCACTTATTGTTCAAGTAGATGATAATATTTTAAAGTGCACGGAAAAAGAAACAAGCACTTCACGAATACTGGATTGTCTTATTCCAGCTGGCTCACAGCAACTCAAGTTTATTGGAACGTCAGTAATTCCCGAGTTTGGCCCCATGAGCATCATCATTTTAATGGTTTCTGTATCTATAATTGTCGTACTTTCTAAAAGAATTAAACTAAGAGAGCATTTTTATAAGTAGATTTTTCTAAAGCACGCTATGATTGCATACATCCTAGCTACTTGCATTCCAGGACATGAAAAAGAAGTCATAGCAAAAATCAAAGTTTTACCTGAAGTCGTAGAGGTAAATGGCGTTATGGGCAGATATGACGTGTTTGTCAAAGTATCTGCCGATAACTCATTGAAAGTTGATTCCGCAATAGGTAAGGTAAGAAGTGTCCCCCATGTTACTACCACATTTACAATGCCTGTAATCTATGGCCAGGGCGGAACCATAGACAACGAAAAATAACTAAAGATCTAGCTCACTTTTTTCTTGAAGCTTTTCAGTAAGCTCAAGATAGCTGCAAGGGTCAAGTTGCTTTGCAAAGCCCTTGTCTATGTTTATCAGATAAACTGAGTGCAGTCTAGCGTTTAGTATATCAGCTGACTCGATGGGTGGGTTCTTGTAAAATCTATCGCAAAGAGTTTTTATTCTTTTTATCTCCTTCTCCGACCTCTCACTGGGGGGTTTCAAAAATATTTTCGGGATTGGAAGAATGCCAACAACTGGAGTTGCAAGTGCGAATTTGGAACAGAATTGGCTATACCTTGCTATCTTACTTGCTATCCTTGCAACATAGTAATCAATTGTATCCAACGCGTGATCTGGAGGAGTGAATCCGGTTTCTATCTCCATGATAAAGGTACCATCTCCTTTTGTTGCAAAAACATCGCATACCAAGGTGTCTGAGAGGTGCTTTTCTACATCTACAGAGTATCCTTGCGTAATTAGGTTTGAAGCACAAATTATCTCAAGAACTGAGTGATTAATCTTAACTAGGTTTTGTCTATACAATTCTATTAAGCGTTCTCTGACAAAATTTATCCTTGCTTTTACATCCGAACTCTGTCTTTCTGAAAGTCTTTGCGCTATGGAATAAACATCATCTGTGAATTTTTCTACGTCCAAAATCTAGATTATTACCGTTTTCGGGTTTTAAGAAGATACCTAGTACAAGAATACTGATTTAATACATATTTGCGATAAATCAGACTCTAAAAGCTAAGGTTGAAAAAGGGATTCAAACAATTCAACCGTCATTGAATATAAAAAATATCACAGTCCTAGGCTCGGGCATAATGGGACATGGCATCGCGCAGGTATCTGCCATGGCAGGTTATAATGTCATTCTCAGAGATGTAGAACAACAATTTTTGGACAAGGCTATGGAAAAAATAAAGTGGAGTCTTGACAAGCTTGTTTCAAAACAAAAGATCTCAAAGGAAGAAGCTGATAAGATATTATCAAGAATAATTCCAAAAGTTGATCTTGTAGAATCTCTTAAGAATTGTGACCTTTTGATAGAAGCAGTTCCTGAAGTAATGGACCTTAAGAAAAAAGTCTATGCCGAAGTTGATAAGACTGCAAATAGCAATACTGTATTTGCCTCAAATACTAGTACATTGCCCATAACCGAAATTGCAAATACAATAAGTAGACCAGAAAAATTTATTGGAATTCACTTTTTCAATCCTCCACAGCTTATGAGACTGGTCGAGGTAATTCCAGGTCAAAAGACCTCAAAGGAATTGATCGAAACGACTATGAACTTTGTCAGAACAGTCTCAAAGGAACCAGTTCTTTGCAAAAAAGATGTTGCGGGCTTTATTGTAAACAGGATATTCATTCCCCTTGTACATGAGGCTGCGTGGGCCATGGAAAGAGAAGGCGCATCAATGACAGAAATCGATTCTGCAGTCAAGTTCAGATTAGGTTTTCCCATGGGAATATTTGAGCTGGCTGACTTTACTGGATTGGACGTAATTCATAAAGCAACAATTGAGATGCATTCAAGGGACAAAAAAGTCATCAATCCACATCCTAAGATAGAAGAGCTCTTCAACCAAAAAAAACTTGGTCAAAAATCAGGTTCTGGTTTTTACGAATATGCGGGAGACAAATATGAGCGAATTGAGTTGTCGGAACAACTTGCTACCAAGTTTAATCCGATTCGTCTTGTGGCAAATATTCTAAATAATGCGGCATGGCTTGTGACAAATCAAGTAAGTGACATACCAGAAATCGAAAAAGCTTTGCAGCTTGGCATGGGTCTTAAAAAACAAATTTTTCAAACAGGCAGAGAGGTTGGAATTACAAACATAGTAAATGAGTTAAGAGTACAGGCAAAAAAATATGGCCAGTTCTATGAGCCAGATCCTCTTCTTGTTTCTATGCAG